>JAPDQV010000023.1 GCA_034505495.1 candidate division KSB1 bacterium
GGCTCGGTGAAATCGAGTGACGCCGACAGGGATGGCTCCGGCGGAATAACGACCGAGGCACCGGAAAGCATGGTTCGAAAGAGCACGCCAAGTCCGCCGACATGAAAAAGGGGCAGAGAAAGCAGCCATCGATCACCTGCTGTCAAAGGCATATTTTCATTGGCTCCCAGCGCACTGTAAAAATGATTGCGGAAAGTGTGAACGCAGGCTTTGGGTTCGCCCGTGCTGCCTGTGGTAAACAGGATCGTCGCCCATTGCGATCGATCTTGCGCAATTGAGCGTGCCTTGGGTTGAAAGGAGAGAAGCTCCGGACTTTTTTCGCCAGGTCCATAAAAAAACCGGCATCCGCTACGGCGGCATTGCTCAAGCGCAGGCTCATACGGCAGGCGATGGTTCAGCAGAACGGGTATTGCTCCCGCCGCCCATACGGTAAAGATTTTTCGGATTGTTTCGAGGGAAGGTTCGCCGGACAGGCCGATCAATTCGCCTTTGACTTGCGGCTGTAAATCTTCCGCCTTATGAACGGCCTCATTGATCAACTCGGCCCAGCTCATTCGGCCTGCGGCGCTCAAGACTCCGCCTAATCCGCCGCGTCGGCGCAAAAAGATCGCCAACTCTTCGGCGGTGGTTATCGGCTTGATGCGGGGCACGTCAGCTCCGATTCATTCACATGAAAGCTGTTTTCGAGCTCCGGGAGCTTAAGGACGCCGCCCTTTGTGTCTATGGGCCGGCTGAGAAAGTCGCGGTCCAACAGCGAAGCGGTATCCAAACCCATAACAGTGTCGGGGCAAAACGCAGCGGCAACGGCAGCGGCCGTACGCAGGCCGACGGCGCTGAGCAGCGGCGAGCTGATCACCGGCAGGATGCCGCGCTCCCTTGCTCGAGCAATGCATGCGATCAAATCTTTGATGCCTCCGTGAATTCCCGGCTTTAAAATCCAGGCCGCTGCGGCAAGATGTTCGCCTTCCGGCATCAGCAGCGACTCATCAAGAGCCGGCGCTATGGGAGAGAATCGGCTGAACTCGGGCAGGTCGCGCGGATCGTCGACCGGTTCTTCGATGTATTCGATCGGGAGATCGGCAACGGCGCGGGCAAAATCGACCGCCTGATCGAGCGGCAGCAGCCGATTGGCGTCCAGACGCAGCTGCAGGTTAAAGGCGGCGATTTCTTTAATTGCCGCAATCTCGTCGGCCAATGCCAGTCGGCCCACCTTGATTTTGATGACTCTGTATCCCTCCTCGGCGAGTCGAGCCGCCTGCCGGACGAGCTCGCCGGCGGAATCGCCGTAGGCCAGGCCGTTATTGGGTATTTTCTCGCAATTTCCTCCCAAAAGGATTGCCGGCGTCAAACCTTGTTGGGACGCGCGGAGATCAATGAGCGCGCTCTCCACGCCGAAGCGTAGTGCCGGCGAAGAGACGGCCGTGATTTCTTTTATCTGCAAAAACCGCTGCCAATCGTTTTCGTTGTTCGCGATTCCTTTGGAGAGAAATTGGTGAAACTGATCCAAGACATCTTGGGATGTATCGACAGAAAAGCCCGGCAGCGGCGATGCCTCGCCCCAACCGCAAAAGCGGCCGTCGAAGGTGCAGATAAGGAAGCCGCGCCTGCACTTCATGTCGGTTTTGCCGATGCGAAACGGCCGCTTCAGCGGAAGCACATATTCATAAAGCTGCAGGTCGATCACACCAAAATTCCAATGGAAAAAAGCAGGCTGTAGATCAACAAAAGCCGACCGGTCTGGGCGAGCGCTTCATTATACTTTCGACTGGGCGGCTCGCGCAAAAGGATGCGCAGTGGGGGAATCGCTTCTGCAAAAGCAGCGACGGCCAGAAGCGCAGTCGGCTTGACTTGCCCGGTAAGCACGAGCAGTAGCGGAATGACCAGGACGGCGACTATGACGCAGCAGAGGTATTCGCCGCGGCCGAATGCTGCACCCCAACGCACCGGCAGCGTCAGTTTGCCGGAGGCGCGGTCGTCATCGATATCGCGCAGGTTATTGACCGTCAGGATCGCCGTAGAAAGAAGGCCGGGTCCGACAGCGGCCAAGAGAACGTTTGGGGTGACGGTCAGGGCTTGGACGTAGTAAGTGCCGGCGACCGCCGCGAAGCCGAAAAAGATAAAGACGAACAATTCACCCAGTCCATGATAGCCGAGTGGATACGGCCCGCCGGTGTAGAGCACTGCGCAAAGGATGGAGAGGGCGCCGATAATGATCGCCGGCACGCCTCCGCGCACGACCAGATAAGCGCCGCAGACAGCCGCCGCCGAAAAGACGACGAGGAAACCGTTGCGCATCTGCTCCGGCTTGATCCAGCCTGCGGCTACGGCGCGCGTTGGGCCAAGCCGTTCCGCTTTGTCGCTGCCGTGACGATAGTCAAAATAGTCATTGGCATAATTGGCGCCGATCTGCAGGAGCAGGGCGCATGCGCCTGCCAGAAGTGCCGCCAAGGGGTGAGCGCGGCCGTCTCGGTATGCCAAGGCGGTGCCGATGAGCACAGGAGCTATGGCCGCCGGCAGCGTTTTAGGACGGGCGGCAAGCAGCCAAGGCTTGAGGTTCATTGCTGTTCTCCGTTCTTGGTGCTCTTTGGACGACGAAAGCGGCTAAAGTCAGGTTTGCGCTTTTCGATAAAGGCGTCCCGTCCTTCTTTGGCCTCATCGGTCATGTAAAAAAGCATGGTGGCGCAGCCGGCCAGCTCCTGCAGTCCGGCCTGGCCGTCGCAGTCGGCGTTGAGCGCAGCTTTGAGACAGCGGATCGCGGTCGGTGAGTTGGCGAGAATCTCCCGGCACCATTTCACCGTTTCTTCCTCCAATTGCTCCAAAGGCACGACCGTGTTCACAAGTCCCATAGCCAATGCTTCCTGGGCGGAATACTGCCGGCAGAGGAACCAAATCTCGCGCGCCTTTTTCTGCCCCACGACCCGTGCCAGGTAGGAGGCGCCGTAGCCGCCGTCGAAGGAGCCGACGCGCGGTCCGGTCTGGCCGAAAATCGCATTATCGGCAGCAATGGTCAAATCGCACAGCAGGTGCAGCACATGGCCGCCGCCGACGGCATAGCCGGCAACCATGGCGATGATCGGCTTGGGGCACCGGCGCATTTGCCGCTGAAACTCGAGCACGTTGAGCCGATCGGTTCCTTCGGCATCGCGATAACCGGCGTGGCCTCGCACCTTTTGGTCCCCGCCTGAGCAGAAGGCCTTCTCTCCTTGGCCGGTGAGAATGACGACGCCGATATCCGGATCTTCTTCGGCATCCCGCAAGGCCGCCGCCATTTCAGTTACCGTCAGCGGTCGAAAGGCGTTACGTACCTCGGGTCGATTGATGGTGATCTTGGCGATGCCGTCATATTTTTCGTAAAGAATGTCCACGAATGTTCCGGCGCTTTGCCATGGAAATTTGCTCATAGCTTACTCCCAACGTTTGTCCAAAAGCGACGATTGTTGCAAAATCTCGGCAATAACATCGGCCAAAGCAGTCGGGTTCTCCAAATGGACCGCATGGCCGCATTCCTTTACTACATGCAGCGTCGCCGACGGAAGAACGCTCCTCATCCATTCGGCTTCGCGTCGATATTTCTCATCCTTTTCACCCACGATCAGATGCAGCGGAACGACCAGTTCCGGCAGCTTGTGCCGCATCGGCGGCTGCGACGCTTGTCCAAGCGAAAGTAAAGCCGCGGCTACGGCTTCAGGTCGGTTCTTTAAGCGGCGGGCAATGGTCTCGGCGTAATAAGGCGAGCTGCGAATATCGGCAAACAGCGGCTGCGCGTACCATTGATCCAACGCTTCCGCCAATGGCTGATGACGAAACCGCTCAGCCCACAGCTCTTCCCGCCGACGTCGATCGGCTCTTTCCGATTCCTCGATGCCCGGCGACGCTGAAACGAGTATGACAAAATGAAACCGATGCGGAAAGTGCAGCGCGGCATAAAGTGCAATGCGGCCGCCCATCGAATACCCGACGAGCCCGATTTTACGAACATCGAGGGCATTCAGCAAGGCAATAACGGCCTCTATGGTTTCCTTAAAGTCCGCCTTGAGATGATTTGCCTCGCCGTGCCCCGGCAGATCGACGGTGACACAGCAGACTCGATCGGAGAGGGCTTGCGCAACGCGGAGCCAGTCTTGACGCGCGCCCAAAAAGCCGTGCAGAAACAGGAGCCGGCAGCCTGCTTCATTGCCGAACTTGTCAAAGGGAAGAACGCTCATGAGTTGTTCCCACGGCTTTGACGGATTGCTTCTTCGATTTTGCGGTGCGCCTGAAGGTTTTCTCGAGGATCGCTGACAACCTCGATGAGCGTCGAACGACCGCTTGTTAAGGCGCGCTGAAAGGCGGCCTTAAATGCTTCGACGCTCTGCGGTTGTTCATAATCCAGGCCGAACAGCTCGGCGGTCTTTTTGAACCGCAGACCGTGCGGTGTCTGGAAATAATCATTGTATTCAGCATAGTCGGCTATAGGCAGAAAAGCAAAGATGCCGCCGCCATTATTGTTGACCACGACAATAGTCATCGGAGAAGGGGAACGTGCGGCAAGCAGGAGAGAATTGAGATCGTGCAGCAGGGCCAAGTCTCCAATCAACAGAGTGGTCGGCGCCGCGAGACCGCGGGCAAAGCCGACGGCAGCAGCGACGGTGCCGTCGATGCCGCTGACGCCGCGGTTGCCGCCGACGGGGCGAGGTTTCCTGCCGCGGGCGGCAAACCAATGCATGTCGCGCACCGGCATGCTGTTGCCCAAAAATAGGCCGTGCTCATCCGGAAGAAGTCGGGAAATCCAAAACGCCGCGGCCGGTTCGCAAAGCTCGGCAGAGAACCACTCTTTATTCCACTCAACGGTCTTGCCGAGCGATGAGCGACGCGGCAGCTGTTCCGCCAAAGCACGGGCAACGGTCTCCGGGGCAGCATTGAAACGATGCGTCACCCAATGTCCCGGATCGGTTCGGCGCGGAAACTCGTCGATGTGGACGAAGCATTGCGGCGGATTGGCCTCCAGAGCCGTATGGAGCTGCTTCGACAAGAAAGGCCCGCCTAGGTGCAGAGCACAGTCGATCGGCGGCCGTTCGGCGAGCAATCGGCGTTCGTCGACCAAGGGCGCATCGAGCTCGGCAAAGCGAAGAGGATGGAGTACGTCGATGTGAGTCGGCCATTGCAGGGCGGTGATCAAGTCGGCGACTGCTTTCCAATCATGATAGGGCGGCCGACGGCCGATGATGAGCAGCGGATGGGATGCATTTTGCAGCAGGGGCAGAATCTGCCGTGCGGTTTCTCGTCCCGTATCAGGAGGGCGGGTGTAAACGGTAAAAGGGTTGCGGTCCTGCTGCCAACGGGAAAATGCCGGTGAAGTCGGAAAAGAAAACGGCGTCGGTTTCGGCGCCAACGGCTCGCGAAACATTATGTTGATGTGCACGGGACCGGATTTCTCGACGGCCGCCGCAACCGCCCAATCGAGCGATGACAAAAGAAAATCGGGCGATATTTTTTCATCAGGGCAGGGTAGGGTGAGTCTCTGCCGGACGAATTCTCCAAAAAGCTGTCCTTGACGGATGGTCTGATTGGCGCCGACGTCCTGCAGTTCCGGCGGACGATCGGCCGTAAGTACGAGCAGCGGCGTCCAATCCTCCGAGGCCTCAACGACAGCCGGCAGATAATTGGCGCCTGCAGTGCCCGACGTGGCGATCACCGCGGCCGGTTTGCCGCAGGCCTTGGCATAACCGACGGCCAAATAGGCCGCGCCGCGTTCGTCGTGGGCAATGACCGCTTCGGCCTCAGGATGACGGGCAACCGCGACTGCCAAAGGTGCCGAACGCGAGCCGGGAGAAATGCAGAACAGCCGGATACCCAGCCGAACCAGTTCCTCGACGATTAAAGAAGCCCAAAAGAGGTTAAGGTTTTCAGCGGTAGTCATTCTAATCCAAAGAGCTGCATAAAATTCTTGGTCTTGTTGCGCTTTTCATCCCATTCTTTTTGAGGATCCGATCCCTCGACAATTCCGGAACCGGCATAGACTTCGAGACGGTCGCCGTAGACCAGAGCGGAGCGGATCGCCACGGCAAATTCGGCCTCGCGGCGGGAAATCCAGCCGAGGGGCGCAGCATACCAGCCGCGATCGAACGGCTCCAGTTGCGCAATGGCATCAATGGCTTGCCTGCCGGGTAAACCGCCGACCGCCGGGGTGGGGTGCAGCGCCAGGATGAGGTGCCCGTCCGTTACCTCTTTGCGAAGCTCGGCGCTGAATTCGCTCACCAAATGCTGAACGTGAGTAAGTTTGACGACCTGCTCCGTAGTAACTTGCTCGATATGACGACAAAGAGGAGTGAGCTTTTCCAGAATCATCTTTTGCACCAACCGATGCTCCCGCTGATCCTTGTCCGACGCGCGCATCTCGAGCGCTAACCGCTCATCTTCCTCATCTGAAAATCCTCGGGGCCGCGTCGCGGCAACGGCTTCGGTAAAGATCGTCGAATCTCGCCGCTCAAAAAGGCACTCGGGCGACATGCCGATAAAAGCGCTGCGGGGATTGAACTGCAAAGCAAAGTGAAAGGTGCGTCCGTTCTTTTTCAGCAGATAGTCCAATAACAACCATGGACTAACGCTTTTCTCCAAGCGCAGCATGGTTTTTCCGGCCAAGACAATCTTTATGAGATCGCCTTTGCGGATGGCATCCAGAGCGGAGTTGACCATTATTTCCCAAGCTTCGCGGTTCGGTATTTCGCTGTGCTCCATCACGGCCGGTAAGGCTGTCTCTGCAAAGGGCTGCGGGGGCAGCAGCCATTCTTCGACTTCGCGCCTGCAGTCTCTATAGAGTTGGGTAGAATCGGTATCCGGCGAAAGAAGAAAGTTCATGGCGAGTCGTTCGCCGTCGGCATGGCTGACCAGCTCGAAACGGGGGAGGATAAAGTGATATTTGGCGAAGGGTTGCCAGATTTCCTCCATTGGTCGTGAGGGATCGAAGCGCATGCCGCCGAAATAGCGCACTCCGTCATCAGCCGTAGCCAGGCGGTGGTGAATCGTCTGAAAGATCTTGGGAGAGTTGGATATCAGGTGATGGACTGCGCCAATTGCGGCTATGCGTTCGCTTTGATCGCGCTTGGACCAAAAGATCCGCGCGGCAGCTTTTTGACCGTTCAGAAAATGCAAAAGATCGAGCCCCTCGACCGGTACCTCCACTCTGCCGATGGACAACCCCGAACGGTTTGGGCGCATCAGCTTTTTTTTCAACTGTTCAAGCAGCTCGGTTCCAAGATCCGTAAAGGTCATAGCCGGGTCATCAACTTTCTTTCGTCGCCATGTACAATGTTGTAATGCCGAATGTGAGTGATCGGTACGATGTATCGGAAAAACCGGCCTGTCGAAGGCGCCGGAGCAAGTTTTCGCTGCGACTAAAATCCTCGATGGTCACGTTGAGGTACCGGTATGCTTTGCGGTCTCCTGAAAGCGCGGCGCCGATTCTCGGCAAGATGTGCCGCAGATAGAACCGGTACGGAACGCGGATAAAACGATTTTGCGGCATCGAGAATTCCAGGATGAACAGCCGGCCGTTCGGTTTGAGGATGCGGTACACTTCGCGTAGCGCTTCAGAGACGTCGGCAAAGTTACGGATGCCGAAGGCGATGGTCACGGCATCAGCCGAGCGGTCTCGGATGGAAAGGTGCAATGCATCGCCGGAGATAAGTCGAAGCGGCAGATCGCGGCGCTCAGCCTTGGCTTTGGCGACTGCCAGCATTCGACGCGACGGATCAACCCCCAGCACGAATCCTTGGTGGGACTTTATCAATAATTCCAAAGCCACATCCCCTGTGCCGGTCGCCAAATCGATGACAATCGACGTCGGGCCGAGAGGCAGCAGACGGAGCATCGTCTTGCGCCAGGAAACATCCAGCCTTAATGAAAGAACGCGGTTGAGCAAGTCATAACGTCGGGCGATGCGGTCAAAAAGTCGGCTGGACCAACGTTTTTGCCGCAAAAGGATATCCTGTTCGCTTCGTTCCACACAAAAAATTATTGATTTTTGACGAGAAAACCAAGGCGGTAAAGCCGTCGCTTAAGCATAAAAAGGCCGCCGATTCGATGCGTCGAGCGCAGCGAAAGGCGGCCTTTGTGTTGTAGAGGAGGAGGAGAAGGAATGGTCTGTGCAGGGCCTTGCCGATTTGTAAAATTTAGTTGCCTGCTTGCGCCGCCACTTCTGCTTTGATTTTTTCCATATCCAAAGCTCGAACCTGGCGGATAATGTCCTCCAAAGCCGCTTCGGGAAGGGCGCCCGGCTGCTTGTAAAGCAGAATCCCCTCGCGAAATATCGCGAGCGTCGGAATGGACTGGATGCCGAAAGCGGCAGCCATTTCCATATTCTTTTCCGTATTGACTTTGTAGAATCCGATATCCGGATGATTTTTGGCCGCTTTCTCAAAGATGGGCGCAAACATGCGGCACGGGCCGCACCATTCCGCCCAAAAATCAATCATGACTATATCATTTTTGGCCAGAACATCGTCCAATTCTTTTAAGGGCAGATCGTAGTAAAGCATAGTTACTCCTTATTTTTATGTTCGCTAAATTAGATGAAGAAACGCAAAAAGGATTCAAAACTCTTTTTGCGACTTTGGAATTTTACTCGTGCAGAATTGTTCATTGTGTTAAATTTTGGTGATCGTTTAGGAGACTCTATGCCGATCGTCTATGTTACGCGAAAAATTCATTTCAGCGCCGCGCATAGGCTGCACAGCGACAAGTTGAGCGAAGATGAGAATCGCCGCATCTACGGATTGTGCAACAATCCTCTCGGCCATGGCCACAACTATGAGGTGGAGGTGACGGTCTGCGGCGAGCCGGATCCGATAACGGGAATGGTCATCGATCTCAAGGAGCTGAAGGAAATTTTAGAGCGTCGTGTGGCGGCGCCTATGGATCACAAACATCTCAATGAGGAGGTCGATTTTTTGGCCGGTGTTGTACCGACTGCCGAGAACATCGCCGTGGCAATCTGGCATCAAATCGAAGGAGAGTTGCCGAAAGGAAAATTGTACGAAGTAAAAGTCTATGAAACCGAACGCAACATTGCCGTCTATCGAGGAGAATAAACCATGTCGGAAAGAATTGAACAAGCCGTTACTCAAATCCTGCAGGAAATCGGAGAAAATCCGCAGCGCGAGGGGCTTATCAAAACACCCCGGCGCGTTGCCAAGGCCTATGAATTTTTGACCAAGGGCTACAAGGTCGACATTGAAAAGCTCGTCAACGAAGCCATTTTTCATGAAGAGTGCAACGAGATGGTGCTGGTACGCAACATCGAGTTCTATAGTCTGTGCGAGCACCATATGCTTCCTTTTTACGGCAAATGTCACGTGGCTTATCTGCCGAAAGGCAAGATCATCGGTTTGAGCAAGATCCCGCGGCTGGTGGACGCTTTTTCGCGGCGCCTGCAGGTGCAGGAACGGCTCACCAATCAGATCGCCATGACGCTGCAGGAACTGCTCAATCCCTACGGCGTCGCCGTGATCATGGAAGGTAAACATCTCTGCATGATGATGCGCGGCGTTGAAAAGCAGAACAGCTTTGTCACTACCAGCGCCATGCTCGGAACTTTTAAGCAAGAACGGGCGACGCGCATGGAACTCCTCAACCTCATTCAGACGCAGGTGTAACGTATGGACCTTTGGAACAAGATCGTTTGGATAACCGGCAGCGGCCGCGGCATCGGCGCTGCTACTGCCGAGCTGTTGGCCGAGCATGGAGCACGCATCGTCGTTTCGTCTCGCAGCGAAGAGAACGCCGAGATGGTCGCGTCGCGCATCAACGCCGAAGGCGGCTCGGCTCTTGCCTTTCGCTGCGATGTGAGGGACGAACGTCAGATTCAAGAGTTGGTGGAACAAACAAGCGAAGAATGGGGCCCAATCGACGTGCTCGTCAACAATGCCGGTGTGGCGCACTTTAAAAAAATCATCGAAACAAGTCCTGAAGAGTGGGACGAGATGATGGACGTCAATCTCAAAGCGGCGTTTCTTTGTACGCGTGCCGTCCTGCCGAGCATGATGGATAGGGGAGAGGGGCACATCGTCAACATCGTTTCGGTAGCCGGCATGCAGCCTTATTACAAATCCGGCGGTTATTGCGCCTCCAAATACGGGCTTCTGGGATTTACCGAAGTCCTGCGCCTGGAAACCCGCAAGTACGGCATAAAAGTGACGGCCGTGGCGCCCGGGGCGACGCTGACCGACATTTGGGGCGACCGTGCCGTTGATCCTTCCCGCATGATGCGGCCGCAGGATGTGGCGCGTGCCGTTTTGGCCGTGTTGCTGGCTGATCCCGGCGCCATGGTCGAAACCGTCGTTTTGCGCCCCCAAGGCGGTGACCTGTGAAGCCTTGTATAATCCCAAAATGCTCCGCGGTCGTTAAGGCCTTGTTTCGATGGTTGGAATTCGATATATTGCCTTGATGTAGAAAACAATCGATTAGGATTACTGGGTGAGCAGACGGATAAAATGGGCTGCACTCGCCGGCCTTATGCTGCTGTTTCCTTTGAACGGCGCCCAATGGCCGAATAACTTGATGACCGCCGATCAGATCAAGCCGGGTCAACGCGGCTATCTCAAGACCGTTTTTTACGGTGAGGCAGTCGAGCTGGTGGACCTCGAAATCGTCAGCGTGATGAACAACTATTACCCGCATCGCGACGTGATCGTCGCCCGCCTTTTGGGCGAAAAAGCCGAGCGGAACGGCGTGGTCAGCGGTATGAGCGGCAGTCCGGTCTATATCGACGATCGTCTGATCGGCGCCGTGGCCTATCGTTTCGGCGAATTCATGAAGGAGCCGATCGTCGGCATCACGCCCATTGCGGAGATGATCGAGATCGAGCAAAAAGAGCTGCAGCGGAGCGAGCCGGCAAGGCGATCGGCGGCTTTGTTCGACAAATTTATGCAGGCCGTGCAGGTCGGCGCCGATTCGCTGTTTTGGATCAAGCTGCTTAAGGAAAGCGATACTGGATCCGAGTCCTCCGCCGGTCTACGACGAATAACCTGCCCGCTGTCTTTCGGCGGATTTTCGTCCGCGACGCTGCAGGGAATTGAGCCCATCATGCAGAATCTCGGCTTTCAAATCGTGATGTCGGGAGGGAGCGGGAGCGAGAACCGCAACACGACTCTTTCTCCGGGTTCAGCCGTTTGCGTCGTCTTTATGACGGGCGATTACACCATCGAAGCCACCGGCACCGTCACCGCCGTCGCAGGCAATAAGGTTCTGGCCTTCGGCCATTCGTTGTTCAACCTGGGACCCATCTCTTTGCCGCTTGCCGGAGCGACAGTCTACGCCACGTTGCCCAGCCTGATGGCGTCGAGCAAAATGGCGGCCGCAACCGAGGTTCTGGGCACCTTTGTGCAGGATCGCACCACCGGCGCTTTAGGGGATCTATCCCGCATGCCGCGCATGGTGCCCATACAAATTGCGGTGGATTCGCCGCAAAGCGGTCTGCAGACTTTTTCTTTTCAACTGGCCGACGATCCGGCCTTTAATAACATTCTCCCGCTTTTTTTGCGTACAGCCGTCATCCAGGCGGCGTTTTCTGCACGTTTGGGCGGCGAACAGAGCTCCTGCCGCTTGGAGGGCCGAATACGCCTCGCCGACGGCCGCAGCGTGCCGTTTGATGATCACTTTTCTTCGCGGCAGCGTCTCGGATTCTTGGGAGCCGGCGAAGATGTTGCTTCGGCAGCCGATCTCGTCGCCTCCGCCCTCGGCACATTGATGGTGCACGATTTTCCAATGCCGCGAATCGAAGAAGTTCAACTTAAGCTGACTTCTTTTCCCAAAGAAAACTATTTGACCCTCGAGTCTGTCCGTACGACCAAAATGACGGTTCAGCCCGGCGATACGCTTTTTGCCGCGGCGGTTTTGCGTGACGATCGCAATAACAGACGAGAGGTAAGACAGCGATTGATTGTTCCCAAGAATTTGGCGGCCGAGCGATTGTCGCTCATCGTCAGCTCGGGGGCCCCGCTGAGCAATTATGAAATGCAGAACAATCGCGGCAAGTATGTCCCCAGAGATTTCGACCATCTCCTTACCCTCATCAACGAGCGCCGTAAACCGCAGATGCTGTTTTTTCAGCTTCGTGTTGAGGACGAAAGCGTGGCGGTGCGGGGAAAAGAGCTGACCAACCTTCCGCCCTCCGTTGCTGCTATGATCAATTCCAGCCTGGAAAAAGGAGCGGTTGTGCCGCTGCGCGATCGGGCGCTGCTCGAAGAAGCGGTGGCCTGCGGCAGCGCGGTTACAGGCGGACAAAGACTCACACTGCGTGTCAAGGCTCCGGCAGAATCGCGCAAAGAGGAACCCAAACGTGACGCTGCCGACCGCCTTTATCGACTTTTATTCTGAATGGAAGCCTATGAAAACCAGAGCCATCGTTTTTCTTTTTGTTTTAGTCGCTGCAGTTTTTGGCAAGAGCGTGGTTTTCGACACCAAGAGCGATTTTGAGCGCGGCAAGCTGTTCAATGTTGCGGTCATTGCCGACGGCAGATTGACCGCCGCACCGGCCGTCAAAAAGCTTTTCGAGAGCGAGGAATCGACGATCTGGACCGCCGTCGGCGACTCACGCGGACGCATCTATTTGAGCACCGGCAATGAGGGCCGCATCCTCTGCCGCGAACCGGACGGCCAAGTCCGCACACTCTTTGATGCCGAAGAGATATTCTTTTTTGCGCTTGCCGTCGATCGCCAAGACCGGCTCTATGCAGGCGCTTCGCCGGGAGGAAAGATCTACCAAATAACTCCCGACGGCCAAAGCCGTCTTTTTTTCTCTGCCTCGGCTGAATATATTTGGGATTTGCAATTCGATGCACGCGGACGACTTTTGATCGCCACCGGCAAACCGGGCCGCATTGTGCGAATCGACGAGCGGAACAGGACGGAGACCCTTTTTCAGGGCGAAGTCGATCATGTACGCACACTTGCGGTCCGCAATGACACTCTTTTTTTCGGCACCGGCGGACGCGGTTATGTCTTTCGCTTGGCTGCCGACGGCAAACCTTTCGTGCTCTATGACCCCAAAATGGAAGAAGTGCACCGATTGCTTTTGGAAGACCAATCGCTGCTTTTTGCCGCCGCGCTCAACCGCGTGACCTCTGCCGGTGCCGTCGGACAAAAAGATACAACGGCCGAGGCTGATGAAGATGAGGATGCGCTTCGTCTTATGGGGAAGAGCGGCTCGATCAGCTCTTCTTTTTTTCGAATTTCGCCTTACGGTTACGGCAAAGATCTGTGGGTCGGCTCGAGCGACCGCATTCAAACCGCTGCTCATTTTAAGGATAAGCTGTTGATTGGTTGCGCTTCTCCGGCAAAGCTGATTCTTCTCGATCGTAACGGCGAGAGTTCTCTGCTCTCTCGGCTGACGGAACAGCAGGTCAGCTCATTTCTGCAAACTCGCGGTCGCTTCTTTTTTACAACCGCACATCCGGCGCGCCTTTACGAATTGACGGAAAGCCTCGCAGATTCTTTATGGTACGAATCCGAGGTCATCGATGCCAATACAAGTTCGCAATGGAGCAAATTGATGATCGAGGGCAGCGGCGTGCAGGGAATTACGATCTTTACCCGCACCGGAAATACCGAACAAGCGACCGCCTATTGGAGCAGTTGGCAACCGGCAACGCGTTCGGGCGATCTGTATCTTGTTTCCAGCCCGGCAGCGCGCTTTTTTCAGTGGAAAGCCGTATGGAATGACCGAAAGGCGGTGATCGACAAAGTGACGGTAAACTATGCGCAAAGCAATCAGGCACCGGAAGTGACGATGGTGGTTGTTCATCCGCCGGATGAGGTCTATGAGGCAGAGGGCGGAGAAAAGGGCGACGGCATCATTTTCCCGGCGCCGCTCGGACAGAAGCAAAATAAGCGGGGTTTTCGTTGTGCGGATTGGACATTCGAAGATGCCAACTTTGATAAACTCGTTTTTTCCCTTTCCTATCGTCGGGTCGGTGAACAACTCTGGCGCAAGATGGCCGGAAATTTAAGCGTCAATGTCTATTCTTGGGATTCCATGCAGATGGCGGACGGCTGGTACGAACTTAAAATCACCGCCAACGACAGTCTCAGCAATCCGAAAGAGAAGAGTCTCAAAGGTGAACGAGTGAGTCGGCCGTTTCTAGTCGACAACAGTGCGCCGAGCCTCGAGAATTACCGCGTGACGGCTGGCCCGAAACCCTCTGTCGAATTTGAGGTCAAAGATGCCTGGCTGCCGATCAAAAGCGCTCAGATCAGCATCGATGCCGGAAAATGGGAGCCGCTTTATCCCGTAGACGGCCTGTTCGACGCTCCGTATGAATCTTTTCGCTTTCAGTTGCCCGACGAACGTCCGCACGATGTCGCGATCAAAGTCGAAGACCAAAATGGTAACGTCGGAGTTTACCATCGGCCATGACAACGTCGTTCGATGCCGCCGCTGCGGCCGAGAAATTGAAGAGCTTTCTCGGCGATAAAAGTTGTATCTTGATCTCTACGCATCGCAACCCCGACGGAGACGGTTTGGGCAGCGAAATCGCACTTGCCGAATATTTGAAGCAAATCAGCATCGAGCCGATAATCATCAATCCTGATCCGACGCCGCAAATTTACGAATTTTTAGATCCGAATCAGGAAATTCGGATCTATTCAAAAGACGCTTTTGACGCGCTTGAGCAAAGGTTGGACGGAGTCATTCTCGTCGACGTAAACGAAACGCATCGGCTGGATGATCTGGGCAAAAGGCTGCAGGATTTGCAGCTGCCGATCGCGGTCATCGATCATCATCCGAACGGCAACACAGAAGCAGTTTGTGCCATACTGGATGCCGCGGCGGCCTCCACCGGCGAAATTCTTTTCGAACTGCTCGTTGCCGCAGACGCAACCATTTCTTTGCCCATGGCGGAGGCGCTCTATACATGCATTTTGACGGATACTGGAGCTTTCCGCTTTAACAACACGACGCCGCGAACGCATCGCATCGCCGCTCGGCTCCTCGAAATAGGGGTGAGGGCGCGTGACATCTACTCGACAATCTATGAGAGCTATTCGAAACAGCGGGCTTGGCTAAAGGGCGAGCTGTTGGCCGGCCTTCGGTACGAGCTCGACGACCGGCTGTGCTGGTTCGTCCTGTCGCGTGAAATTTTGAACAAAACCGGCGCCACACTGCAGGATGCCGAGGGTTTTGCAGAACTTCCCAACATTATTCGCAGTGTGGAAATGAGCCTCCTGTTTACGGAAACCGAAGACGGCGTTACCAAAGTGGGTTTTCGCTCCAAAGGACGGGTGCCGGTGCGGCCGCTGGCCGAACAGTACGGCGGCGGCGGACATTTGTATGCCAGCGGCGCCGTTTTGCCGATGAGACTCGATGAGGCGATCCGCATTCTCGTCCCCAAGGCGGTCTCGTTCCTCCAAAAGCACCTTGAAGGCAGCGACTGACGGCATTTTTTGCCTCTGTTCCGCCGATGTCGAATTAAAAGTGGGAATATGGCGGGAATCGAACAGGAAAAACTCGATGCTTTCTACCAGCTGGCCAGGATTGCCGTGCTTATTTCCGATCCTGCCGGGCTCGAAAGGCATTTCTGTGAGCTGCTGAAGCGCCTGGTTTCCTGCAATGCGGTGCTCGTCTTTCATTATGTTACGGAAAAACGGCAGCTGATCGCCGCCAATCCTTACAATCCCGGCCAGGACGGCGAACAAAGTATCGCTATTTCGGAAGAAGAGCCCTTTTTTGCCGAACTGCTCCTGAGGCGAAAGAGCGCTCTCAAGCAGAACAGCGCAACCCCCATCTTGCCGGCCATGGGCTCGGAGCTGTTTATTCCGCTCATTTCTCCCTTTGAGATACTCGGTATCTTGTACGTCGCCCGCATTACCCCTTTTGGTTTTCCCAAAGAGGAAATCCAGTTTCTCGAACACGCTGCGGTTAATTTGACCTTTGCGCTTGAACGGGAAAGCCTGCGCCGACAGATCGTGCGGCGACAAACCGAGATTTATATGCGGCAGCAAAGTTACCTCGCGCTCCTCGAAGCGATTCCGTATCCGGCTTTGGTCGTTGATACGAACAACGATGTTTGTAACGAAGCGAACGAAGCGGCGAGGCGGCTGTTCGGCGCCGATCGAGTTGGTTTTATCGACAAGCCCTTTCGGTCGCTTTGTCGATTGGAATCAGAGGGAGAGCGTGTTGTGACCGTCATCGACGGCAGACGCTATGCCGTCGTCTCGATGCCGCTCGGAGAGTTGCCGCAAAGCCTCTATCTTTTCATACCGCTGATCTCCACCGCTGCGCTTCGAACGGCGGCTCTTTTTTCGACCTCGTTGCCCGTTGACTGGCCGGAGTGCGTCAAGGCGGTTGCTTCGGCTCTACAATCACCGATCGCCGTTTGCCGCCGCTCCGAAAACGGCCCCTGGCAAACCATCGGCGCTTTTCACCCGCAGTTACCGGCAGAGTTTGAGGCTGAAGGTCTGGAAGAGTTTTTCGAACGATCTATTCAGATGCAGCGGCTGCTTCATCTGAACCCCGCGCATGCAGGCGCACCGGACAGCATCAGCCTCCGGTTCGGCAACAGCGCGCCGGCAGTGGTCGCGCCTTTATATGAGCTTCCTTATCAAGCATGTGCCGTCTTTTTTACGGAAAGCCCGATCGAGCGGCCGCAATTCGAGCAGGAGATACATCTTGCCGCAGCCGCTTTGTCTCTCAAATTGTTGCAAAAGGAAGCCGAACGCGCCGATGCCGCCTCGCGGCGCGCCTCTCTTGCAGCCGAACTGCAGCTCTTTAAAAAGGGAAAGCCGCCAATCGATCAATTGTTCGTCGATGTGCTCGAGACAATGACGAAATATCTTGCCTGTGATTTTGTCTCTTTTTCCTTGACCCAAGGGGGGGAATTTACGACGGCGTTCTGTACCCCAAAAATACAGCCCTTTTTGCCTTCGGGGGTAGAATTGCTGCCGATGGCTGAAGCCAAAGGCGAGTGGCGCCTGCTTGCCGTTTCCGAGTCAACCTCCGAACCCGCTTCCCCGTCGACTTGTGGAGGATTGCCTTTCACTTTGCCGGCGCATTATAGCACTTTTATTTTGGATGGTCAAAACAGTCTTGGACGAATTGTGCTTGGTCGCCTAAAGAATGCTCCCTTTACGCCGGATGAACGGCAGATGGTGCAGGACGTCGCATCGGCCTTGGCGGAAATCCTGACGGAAGAAACCAAATCGATTACGACTGTTGTGCGTTTCACGCCCATCATTCCTCTGCTCGCCGCTTTTAAAGGGGATTATTGGACAGAGGCGTGGCGTAATGCGGTCGCCGCGACAGTGGGCGATGCGACGGTGCGTTTTGGTTTTCATAACGAGGCTGATCCGGCGGACTGCATCCGCATGGTTTTGCCGGAAGTGCTTGGAGAAAAGATCTCGCCCGAGAAAGCGGCAGCTTTTTTGCCCTCCTTTGTCCAGGACCGGGCGCCGCTCCTTGTACAGACGGCCGAGGATGCGGTCGAATGGTTCTGTCTACCGGAGACACCGCCTCCGGATCCCTGGCGGCCGCTCATTCTGACGCCGGTCGTGCATGCCGAACGATTGGCTGCGGTCTTTTCCGTGTCCGCCGGCAGTCAAGAACATGAAGATCAGCTTTTCGAACTTTTGACGCAGGTCGCCGAAGCGCTATGCCTGCTTTTCCCCTTTGAAGAACTATTGCGGCGTGAATTCGAGACCGGCTTGCGCTTATCGAGCGTGGAACAAATTCTGCAAAAGTTGGGCGGCAGGTTGTCGATCATGCCGGCGGCTGAAAAGGCGAGAGGGATCATTTGAATGATTATTGAATCCAATCATGCTTGATCATATAGGGGAATAATATGCCGCAACCGATCAAAGCACTCATCATCGAGGATGATCTGCAGCAGGCGCGGGCCTTTGCTCTGCGGCTCGGCAAATACAATCCGCCGTTCGACGTCCGCACCGCCTACGACGCCCAATCGGCGTTCGATTTCCTCGAATCGCAACCCTTTGACGTTGTCACGCTCGACTATCATCTTCCGGGCGCCAGCGGTTTGGAGGTGCTGAAAAAAATCAAAAAGCAGCATCCCCATCTGCCGGTGGTGATGTTGACCGGCCAGGGCGACGAACAGGTGGCGGTGCAGGCGATGCGTTCCGGCGCCATCGATTATCTGACTAAAACACCGGAACAGCTCGACATGCTGCCGCGCGTTCTGCTGCGGGCGGTGCGCGAAAATCAACTGACGTTGTTATTGGAGCAGAGCCGAAGGCGTTATTATGATCTGTTCCACAACGCCGATATTGCGATTTTCGTCATCGATGCCCAGACGATGCAGATCGTGCAGGTCAATCAGCGTGCCAAAACGCTGCTGGGTCTGGAAGAAAGAGTGTTGCTGCAGAAAGCTTTTTTCAATATTGCTTCGCCTGATCAGCAGGCCATGCTGGAAAAAATGATCGAGCAGATCAACAAAACGGGACATGGACAGGCGCAAAACTTGACGTTGTTGGGGGCGGAACGACGCCCCATCCCGACGGACATCACCGGCGCCCTCGTTGAGTCGGGAGGCAGACGGCTCATCGAGATGTTCGTCACCGACATTAGTGAAAAGCTGCGCATTCAACGACAACTTCAGCTCAGTCAACAGCGGCTGCTGGCGTTGTTCAACGGCATAACCGATCTGATCTGCGTCATCAATAACGATTATCGCCTTCAGATGGCCAACAAGTACTATATGGAAGCGACCGGAACGGACCCGAGGTCTTTGATGCAAAGGAGTTGTCACGAAGTGCTTTTCGGCCGTTCCCATCCTTGCGAAAACTGTCCGGCCCCCAAGACTTTTCTCGACGGCCGCTCCGAGTTTATCGAAATGCACCACAACGGCAGAGTCTATCACATCTCGACCTTTCCGATGCGCAATTTGGCGCAGCAAGTGGAATACGTGGTCGAATACGTCAAAGATGTGACCCAGCAGAAAGAAGTCGAACGGCAATTGATGAAGGCGGAAAAGATGGCGTCTCTGGGGCTGCTCTCTTCGGGGATTGCCCACGAGCTGCGAAATCCGCTCAACGTCATCGAATCGGCGCGTTATGCTATCGAAACCGAACTCGGAGACCGTTTCCCCGAGATCACCAAAAAGCTGCAGACCATCCGCAGCAATGTGCAGCGGGCGTCGGCCATCATCGAAAATCTGCTCCAATTTTCACGCCCGGCGGTTTCGCCGAAAGAAAAAGTCGAAGTCGTTGCGCTGCTGCACAGTGTACTCGGCTTATTAGCCGAGGAGATCAAAAGTCGGCGTATTCGCACGGCGGTTCAGGCGCCCGAACCTCTGCGGGTAATTGTGAATGTCGATTCGCTCAAGCAGGCGTTTTTGAATATCATCCTCAATGCCGTTCAGGCGATGCCGAACGGCGGCGATCTCATCATCCGCTGTCGGCGCACTGAAGCCGGTCAGGTGCAGATCGATTTCGAAGACACCGGCGTCGGCATTCCGAAAGAAAATATGAAGTACCTCTTCACGCCCTTTTTTTCCACAAAAAGCCCCCGCGAAGGTACGGGACTGGGGCTTTACCTCACCTACATGCTCCTCAAGCGGGAGGGTGGAGATATCCGCTGTCGCAGCGTCGAAGGCAAAGGGACGACATTCAGCCTGCTTCTGCCTGCCGCTCAATAAAAAAAGCGCCGGTCAATCAACCGGCGCTTTTTGAGATTACGCTTTTTAACCCGCTATCCGTGCCTGCCGCTTAGCCTGCTTTTTTTGTTTTCTTTTTGCCGAAGTGATTTCAACCACCGCATAAATGACCGGCACGACGAGCAATGTCAAAAGCGTGGAAACCGTCAGACCGCCCATCACCGCACGGGCCATCGGCGCCCACTGTTCGCCGCTCTCTCCCAAGCCGAACGCCAACGGCGTCATGGCCAGGATCGTGGTGGCCGCAGTCATTAATACCGGCCGCATACGGATTCTGCCCGCCTGAATGAGAGCCTCGAACAAATCTAACCCGCGATGCCGCAGCTGATTGGTATAGTCGACCAAAACAATGCCGTTATTGACGACGATGCCGACCAACATCACGATTCCCACCAATGCCATGACGCTCAGAGGCGTGTTGGTAATCAGCAGAGCCAGCGCTACGCCGATAAAGGACATGGGGATGGTAAAGAGAATGATGAACGGATCAACCAGCGACTCGAACTGCGAGGCCATCACCATGTAGGTGAGGACAATGGCGACCAGCATGGCGATGCCCAAGTACATAAACGATTCCTGCATGTCTTCGGCTGAGCCGCCGATCTCGAAACGAAAGTCCGGCGGAACGGCGACGCCGGCAAGAACTTTTTTCACGTCGCGGGTAATGCTGCGCAGGTCGCGTCCCGAGATGTCGATGTTGACGCTCACAACCCGCTCTTGATCTTCACGCACGATGGTTTGCGGAGACTTGGTGTACTCGATCGAAGCGACGGCGCGCAGCGGGATTTGGCGGCCCTGGGGCGTCATGATGAGCAGATTTTCCAGATCTTCTTTGGACTGCCGCGCTTCGGGAGCCAGCTGGACGCGGATGTCGAACTCGTCGCCGCCTTCGCGATAACGCGTGACAACCGAGCCTAGAATGCTGGTGCTGACCGTCTGTCCCACTTGCGCCGTACTCAGGCCGAGATCCGCTATACGGTCACGGTCAAGATTGATGACCAATTCCGGCCGCGCCTTCTCGATGCTCGTCTCGGCAAAGACTACGCCTCGTATTTTTTTCACACGTTCTAAAATGGTGTTGGCCATTGCTTCGGCCATGCTCAAGTCATGGCCGATGATCTTGACGGTTATATCCGCCGCGTTCCCCATCATGGCCTGCTGTCCTCGGTCGGAAAAATTGATTTTGGCATCGGGAATACGGGCAAAATCCTCGCGCAGGGAAGCTTTGATCTCATCCTCACTTCGTTTCCGTTTGCTGAGGCTGGGCAGACGAACGGTGATGTCGCCTTCGGCGGCAAAGCGCGAGGAAAAGAACGCCATGATGCCCTCTCCCTGCCCGAACGTGGATAATGTGCCGACGGCCTCGGGCACTTTGGCGGCGAGAATGTCGTCGATCTGCTTCATGGTCCTTGACATTTCATCGAGACTGATGCCGGGTGTGCGGTCTACAGCGATGGAGATAAAGCCGTCGTCGCCTTCCGGCAAAAACTCGCCGCCGCGCACCACCAGCAGCACGACCGAAACGATAAACAGAGCGCCGGTCACGGTTAAGACAAGACCGCGATGATGCAGCGCCCATTCCAACCGTTGCGTGTATCTCTCGCGCAACGAATCGATCCATTGCCCGATCATATCGCTCCATTTTTTCCACCGCCCTTCAGCCGCTTTCTCGGCCGTTAAAAAGCGGGAGGAAAGCATGGGAATCAGCGTCAAAGCGACGACGAGTGAAATAATCAGCGAGGAACAGATGGTAATGACCATCTCCTTGAACAACTGTCCGGCAAGTCCAGGGACAAATAGAACCGGAACAAAGACGGCCAACGTCGTCAGAGTAGAGGCGGTAATAGCCATGGCCACCTGGTTCGTTCCGTGGTTGGCAGCATCGACCGGACCGTCGCCCTCTTCGCGTAGGCGGAAGATGCTTTCCAATACAACGATGGAATTGTCGACCAGCATACCGACGGCCAACGCCAGACCCGCCATCGAGATGATATTCAGCGTAAGTCCGGCTTGATCCATGACCGCAAAAGTGGCCATAATGGAAATGGGGATCGATACGGCAACGATAAGCGAACTGCGTAGATTGCGGAGAAAGAACAGCAGCACGACAAAGGTGATGACGATGGCCTGCAGGGCCGTGTTGCCCAGATTGGACATGGAGCGGCGAATAAACTCGGACATGTCCAGAAACGTTTCGATGTGCACACCTTTAGGCAGCTCGCTTTGAATTTTCGGCAACTCTTTCATGACTGCCTTACAAGCTTGAACCGTGTTGGCGTCCGACTGCCGCTGCAGAAAGAGCATGACCGACGGCTTGCCGTTCGCCCAAGCTCTTTGCCGTTCTTCTTTGAATCCGTCAATGACGTCCGCAACATCCTTGATCCGAACACTTGCGCCGGCGGGCGACAGAATGCTCGTGTTCTCGATCTGTTCGATGCTGCGATATTCGCCGACGGTCTGAATGGTGAATTCCTGGCGGCCGTTTTCTATATAGCCGCTGGGGATTTGCAGATTGTTGATCTGCAGAGCCTGTACCACCTGCTGAATGGACAAGTTATGAGCGCGCAGGCGCAAAGGATCGACCAGTACTTTGATTTCCCGCGCCATGCCGCCGGTCGTCATGGCGGAGGCCACCCCGGGAATGCGCTCCATGCGCGGTTCGATCTCGTGCTGGGCAATGCGGCGAAGCTCCGCCGGCCCGTGGACGTCGGAAGTGACCGAAAAATAGAGAATCGGCTGCATCGAGGGATCAAAGGCGAATACCATCGGCGAGGTCACGTCCGGCGGCAGCATGTCGCGTACAAAATCCAATTGATTGCGCACGTCGATTTCGGCTTGATTCATGTCGGTTCCCCAATCGAACTCGAGCGTGATCAGCGACAGGCTCTGCGCCGATTGGGAATTGATGCGCTTGACGTTTTTCACCGTCGCCAACGTCTCTTCGATCGGTCGGGTCACCACCGTTTCCATGTCGAATGGACCGACGCCGGTATACTGTGTGATCACCGCAATGACCGGAAATTCAAGCTTGGGATAGAGATCCAGCTTTAAGCGCAGCAGCGAAAAAAAGCCGAACCCCAGAATGATCAAAAAGACCATCGTCGAGGTGACGACTCTTCGGACGGCAATTTCGGTAATCTTCATATTACTTCTCCTCTTCGATGATCGCGACCGCTGTTCCGTCCCGAAGATTGTTCTGACCCTGAACAACGAGTTTTTCGCCGATGTTCAATCCGCTTTTCACGGCGATGGAAACGTGATTAACATAAGCGACATCGAGCTCCCGCTGCACGGCGCGGTCGTTTTCGACGACAAAGACATTGTACTTTTTCACCACCTCATCCTTGCCGGCAACGCGGGTAAGCGAAGTGTTTTCCACTGCGGCATAACGGGGTACGGTAATCACATTATCCAAAACGCCCGTCGTAACAACGACTTGGGCAAACATGCCCGGTTTGAGGAATCGGTCGCGGTTGTCTACAAGCACTTCGACAGAGGCCATGCGCGTCATGGGATCAAGGATCGGGCTGATTTTGTAGACTTGTCCCTCAAAGGTTCTGTTGCTTTCGCCTTTGATGCGCACGGTCGCCGGCTGGCCGATTTTGAGCAGCCGCAGATCGCTTTCCGTAACGTCAAAGACCACCTTGACCCGATCCATCTGCACAATTTCCACCAGCGGCAGACTGGGCGCCGCCATGTCGCCGGCTTCGAGATAACGCTTGCCGATAATTCCGGTAATCGGCGCCGTGATGGTGGCATCCTGAAGCGAAGCTCGCGCGCTCGCCAGACCGGCTTCTGCCTGCTCGACCTGCGCTTTGATCGCCTTGTACTGCGTTTCCAAAGCGTCGAACTGCTGTCGGCTGACGGCCCCTTCGTTGAACAGCCGTTTCATCCGCTCATATTCGACGTTGAGATTGGATTCCTGGGCGCGCAAAGCATTCAAGCCTGCTTCGGCCTGCCGTACCGCCTGTTCGATGGTCGTGGCCTGAATTTTGGCAATGGCCTGCCCCTTGGAAACATAGGCGCCTTCATCAACATAAAACGTCTCGATCCGGTCGGGAATCTTGGAAAAAACCTTTACCGACAACTCGGCCTGAATGTCGCCGTTGTAAACGATCGACTTTTCTACTTTACCCAGTTTGACTTCGGTGATCGTCACCGGTACTTTGGCTTGCTCTTGAGTTGTTTTGGATTGTGTGCTGCAGCCGATCACCAATGTCATTACGATCAGCAAAAGCGTAACCGAAAAATATTTCATGTGTTGCTCCTTTATTTGCAAAGTCAGATTCAAAGGATTTCCTTCAATCGGCCGGTTGCCAACCGCAGGGCGTACCGCGCCATCTGGTAATCATAGAGCGAAGAAAGATAGTTGAGACGAGCGCTCGTCAATCCCAACTGCGCCGTAAAGACGTCCAGCTGCGTATTGGCGCCCTCTTCGTACATCATGCCGGCCAGGCGAAAGGACTCTTCCGCCAGATGCACCGTCTCGTTTGCCGACGCATAGCGTTCCTTCGCTTCGATCAGCTTGTGGTAGGCGGCCTCCACCTCCGCGGCAATGCCGTCCTCCGACTGCTTTTTTGTGTCCAAAACTACCCGGTAATCGATCTGCGCTTTTTGGTATTGGGCAATCGACTTGAAACCGGTAAACAGCGGCAGCTGCACCGCCACGGCGGAGGTAAAGCCTTTGCTAAAGTCCTTCTGCGCGAATTTCATGTCGTTGCGCATGGCCATATACGAGTAATCGGTTTGGAAAAAGACCTTGGGGAGAAACGCGCTGCGCGCGGCTGTAATGCCTTTGTGCGCCATGTATTTCGACTGATCGAGCACCTTGATCTCGGGCCGAAACTGAAGCGCCATGCGCTGATACTCTTCCAACGCTAAGCCGGTAAATTCATCCTCGGCAAAGGATAGATGTCCTTCCAGCCTAATCGGCGTTTCCATCGGCAGGGCCAGGGTCATTTTGAGAAGGGTCATGACATTCTGCAGATTGTTGCGGGCCGAGATCGCCTCCGGTTTCAGGTTGGCCAGATTGACCTCGGCGCGCATGACGTCGAATCTGGACGCTGCGCCGGCCTCATACTTTTTGCGCACAATGTCCAGATTTTTTTGCGCCTCCTCCAACGCCTGCTTGCGGACATGCGCCACCTCCTGCGCCAGCAGGCAGCCGTAAAATGCGGCGGCCGTCTGGTAGCGCAGCGACTGCGCGGTTGCCTCGAGGCTCTGCTCCGCCGCTTCGGCAGCTGCGCGGCTGATCTGCACGCCTGCCCAACCGGCGCCCCCTAAAAAGAGCGGCTGGGTCAGAGAAGCGCCGTAGACAAACGTATTTTCCAAGCCGAAGGAAATGCGCACATAATCCGGCATCATCGAAGCGCCGGGAAAATTTTCACCCAACATGAATTTGATAAAGTTGGGGATGGTCGTTTGCTGTATGGCCCAGGCATGCTGCAGACTGGCAGTGGCATTGACCTGCGGCAGGAGATTCGAGTAAGCCTCGACGACCGCCGCTTTCGCCTTGCGCACTTCTTTCAGCTTCATCTGATACGCGGGGTTATTGGCCATTGCCAGCTCGACGCTCTTTTCGATCGTCAAAACCAGTTCCTCTTCTGCCGAAGCCATGCCGAAAAATCCGATGAGAACAATTGCCCAAACACTGTGTTTCATACTTGCCTCAATTCATCTATTCGTTCAATCCTTTGAATAACAAATCGATTATCTTGCCCGCCAAGGCGTCGTTGAGAATGACCTCCTTGGATACCAACTGTTTGAGAACAAAATGGCGGATGACGCCCCCAAAGATTTCTGCCGCCAACTCCGGATCCACACCGGATCCGAACTCGCCGTTGCGAATGCCTTCGCCGATCATCTGCACCAACAGTTGCACACCGACCTTCTGTTTGTCCAAATCGCACAACAGGTTTCTATCCGCCGGTGCTGATGAAAGCAAGTTGAAAAAAAATCTGACAAAATCAGGGTGCTTGATCGATTCGGCAAAAAACATTCTGGTTAACTCGACCAGCTTTTCTCTAACCGAAATCTCTTTCTCGGCTATTTCCCTAATTTTGTCCTGAACATAGGCAAAACCGGCAGCGAGAAGCTCGCGATAAATTCCTTCCTTGCTGCCGAAATAGTAATAGATGGTCGGTTTCGAAACCTGCGAAAGCTCCGAAATCTCCCGCATGGAAACGCCGTCGAAGCCTTTTTCGGCAAAAAGATGCGCCGCTGCGGTAAAAATGGTCTCTTTGGTCTGTTTCTCGTCGATGGTACAATCCCTCGGTTGTTCTACCTACCGGTCGGTAAATTCGAAACGCTTAGACGCCGACCTGCGGAAAAGGTTTCGTTCGGCAATGTAATTTTTTGTCAGAGAATGATCAGACCTTGAGCCCCTATCTGCGCAGGGCCGCCTTGGTAAAAAGATGTTCGGGAATGGCGGCGTTGTATTGTATCGATTCGATGATAAATTCCGTTCCCTCTCCGCTCTGCAGTTCGTCCTTAAAGCGGGCTCTGACCGGCGTCCAGCGGCCGTCGAGCAGTTTGACCTCTTCGACTGTGGCGGTTTTAAGCAGGCGACCGCCTTTGGCAAAGCGCTGCTCCTTCAGAACCAGATACCTCTCTTTGTCGACCCATATTTTGCGGGAAGGATAGGCAATATCGGCCGTCTTGGCTTCGAGCTGCAGTATCCAGCATGGGCGATCGCCGATGCTCTCTTCTCCCAAAAGAACGGCATGGTAGAGGTTCGCCAGCTGCGGATCCTCCATCATGTCTTCATACGAAAGATCCGATCCCATGACCGATTGCCGCAGCATATGTCCGGAAATTTTGATGATTCGATCAGTCTGCGGCGAAAAAGTCCACAGCTGATCTTCCAACTTGAGCATTTTGGTGCCCGCTTCGCGCGGAGGGGCCAAATATTCGGTAAAGGCGCGGCGAGTGCCATCGATATAGGACTTGGCTTCGACGATTCTTGTGCTGCGTCTGCCGTGGATGATCATTTTCGAGACGACGATTTTCGTTTCCGAGGTCATGACGGCGTCGACGCGGTGAAGTATTTCTTCGGCAGGCGGCTGCGCCTGCGCTGCTGCCGCAAGCATGCAAAGTGTGAAAATCCAAGAGCGGTTCATACTTCGAGCTCCTTGAACAGTTGGGCTGTTTGCCGTTTGAAAATGCCGATACCGGCAACGGCGGTTCCCAGCGGCGGGGCGATGAGGCCGGGAATCAGGCCGACATAGAGTGCCGCCGGCGTAATTTGGGCGCGGATGACGTTCGTCAACAGCATGTTCGAACCTTTAACGGCGCCCGATATGTCCATCCCTTTGACCTGCAGATAATAGGCTGCGGCCAATCCCAGCGCCGTTCCGATGACTCCGCCGATGAGGCCGATGATCAACGATTCGGCGAGCAGAGTCTGGTAGACATGCAGTTTGGATTCGCCGATGGCCAGCCGCAAACCGAACTCGCCGTATCGCCTCAGGCTGCCCATCAGACCGGCATTCCACAGCACAATCGACATTGCGACTATAAACACGCCGATGACGATGGCGCTGAAATAATTGATCCAAATCAGCATGCTCTCCAGCTCGTTCTGCTCATGAAGGGCAAACATGTGCGGACTGTCTTCGACATCCGTCTGCATCGAATTAAAGTCGGCAACGATGCTTGAGGCCGCCGCCTGTTTGTAGAGCAAATCAGGAAAATAGCCGACGATCTCTGAAGAAGCATTTTCCATATCGAGCATCAAGCGAGCCTCATGCTCATCCACGAGAATAACGCTGCGATCCATGGCGGTTACACCGAACCGGATCGTTCCGGCGATGGTAAAGTTGTGCAGCGTCAAGCTGCCGTAGGCGGAGGAACCGATCAGAGTGGCGACCTCTCCTGGAGATACGCCGAGCTGTTCCGCCAAAAGTTCGCTGATGAGCATCTCATTTTTTTGCTGCGGTAAACGGCCGCGCACGAGCGCGTTTTCCAGATGAAGGATGCGGCGTTCCGGACTCGTCGGCGATAAATCGATCGCCAATCCCATTACCGGCGCCTGAGCACGCGTCTCGCCGAGGCTGTCGGGAATGTCGATCATGCTGCCGAAGCGGGTGCGGGAAGTCCAGATCATCGACGGGTAACGGCTGCGGAGATCGCTGAGCAGACTGTCCGCATCCGCCAGCGCCAGGTCGTTCGGCAACAGATCGGCCTCCGCGGCAAATCCGTTGGTCATGATCTTAACGTGCCCGGTATCGAACGCCGCATTTGCCCACAGAATGTCGTTGAGCGTTCCTTTGATCCAACAATAGCCGAAAACGGCCAGAAAGGCGCCCGCAGCAACGACCATCACCGGAAACAGACTGCGCGAGCGGTCGCGCAGCAGGCCTTTGATGAGAAAGCGGATCATGCGCGCCTCCCCCGCAGGGCGTCGGTCGGATTCATTCGTGCGATCCGCCGCGTCGGCAGCCAGCTGACGATCGTCACCGAAATCAGCACGAGCAGCGTTGTGCCGATGATTAATGCCGCGGAATAGAGCGGATAGAGCCGTTCGCCGATCGCCAGACCAAAGTCGTCGGAATAGCCGGGCAGTTTCCAACCTTTGCGGGCCATCGTCGCCATGATCGGAAAGCCCCACAAGGCGCCGATCAATGCCGCAAGCACGCCGTGCAGCGCGCCTTCCAAAGTAAATAAGCCGATCACTTGACCGCGCGTCATGCCAAGGGCGATCAACGTACCGATCTCTTTTTGTCGACGAAAAATCGATAGAACCTGAGTATCGAAAATCGCCAACAAGCCGAGAAACATCAGGAGGAGATAGAGGATGGAGGCCGAAGCGCTCTTTTGCTTGACCACCTGCCGCAAATCGCTTAAAAGATCATCAAGGGACTTGAACGACCAGCCTTCGAATTCTCCAGGGATGGGTGCTGAAGGACGGATTACGACGAGGGTTGCCTCGTTAGGCAGGTCGAGCATTTGCGCCAGACGATCGAGCGGAAGCCATACGGTGCCGACATCGACCAGCGGCACGGTCGTCTTTAGGATATGAACGATCTTGACGTCGACGGCGTCAAAGGCGCCGCTGCGGTCGCGCCAGCGGACGGTCAGATAATCGCCTTCGTTCAGCTTGAGCTTTTTTGCCGTGCGCGTGCCGATCAAGGCTGGGATCTCGCCTGAATCGTCCTGCAAAACTGCCGACGGCAGTGCGAGAAAGGTTTGTTGCGCCGGAATGCCCTTAAGCTGCAGAGAAACCATGCGCCCGTTGGGAAAGGCTGCGGCTTGGGCGATCAAGATCGGCACTGCCTGGCCTGCATCGATCATCGATTTGAGCGCCGGCGGCAGCGGCGAATGCGCGTCGTCAAGGGTCAGGGCGTCATAAGGATCATAATTCTTTTGCCAATATTGGCCGCCGCCGTAATAGGTGTCGATGAGAGCCCGTGAGGCCTGCTCGTTCATGCCGTTATAGAGACCCTGCAGAAAAATGATCGCCACAAAGGAAATGGAAAGCACAGCCACGTTCAGCCAGGTTCGGATTCCCGCACCGGCTAAATTCTTTACGGCTAATTTCAGCACCATCATACCAATGTTCTCCGCTTAAAAGGAGCCTGCAAGTCCTTGGAACGGCGTCATTGCTTCGTCTTTTATGACTCTGCCGTCCTCCAGGGTAATCTTTCGCTCCAAGTAGCGAATGACTTTGTCGTCGTGGGTGGAAAAGATAAAGGTCGCACCAGTTTCGCGGTTTAGTTTTTTCATCAATTGCAGAATGAGGTGCGAGTTTTCGGCGTCGAGATTGGCGGTCGGTTCGTCGGCCAGAATCAGTTCCGGCTTTTTAACGATTGCCCGCGCGATGGCTACACGCTGACATTGGCCGCCGGAAAGCTGCGCAGGACGGGAGTCGGCGCGGTCGGCCAACCCGACCGACTCCAGCGCCTCCATCACACGCCGTCTGCGTTCAGTTGCCGGCACGTGAAGCAGCAGCAAAGGAAACTCGACGTTTTCATATGCCGTGTAAACCGGCAACAGGTTGAATGTTTGAAAGATAAAGCCGATGTGACGATTGCGCAGTTCGGCCGATTGCCGCGGCGTCAGACGACTGATGTCTCGGCCCATGACGACCGCACGGCCGCTGCTCGGCGTATCCAGTGAACCGATGATGTTTAAAAGTGTCGTTTTGCCGGAACCGCTGGGTCCGACAACTCCGGCAAACTCGCCCGACATGAAGCGCAGTGTAACGCCCCGCAAAGCCGACAAAGTTTGCCCCAGCCCCATCGGGTAGCGCTTTGTAACTTCTTCTAAAATGACCAATGCGTCGTTTCGGCTTTCCGTCATTTTGGCCTCGATTGTTAATGATTCAGAACGATGATCAAAAAAAGGCAATGTCCCTGAAACGGCAAAGCGTTTTCCGTCCGCGTAAACGGCAGAGCTGCAGTTTTGGGAGAAGCCAAGAACGCAAGGTTTATGCTCCAGTTATCGTATGTTCTTCGCCAGACGTAATATTGATAAAGCTCTTTACGTTGCTGATCTAAAAAGTAAATGGCGGCAAATTGATCCCAAAGGCTGAAAGCATAATCCGCCTGAAGCGCGGCAACGCGGTGATTTTCGCCGACGTTAGGCAGATTGAGATCGATTTTGCTCAGCATTTCTTCGAGCAGCACGTGAAGACCATTGCCGAGCGGAAAGGTATAATCCGTTCCGATAGTCAAGAATTTTTGTGTGCCGATTCCTGCGATACGCATTTCCGGCTGCACGCGGGAGGCTTCGAACCAGAGACCGATGCCGAGATCCCATTTGCCGTCCACGGCCAGGCGGTTTTCAGCCGTCCTCGAACCCCCGGAACCGGGCAGGAAGGAAGGCGATTCCACTCTGCGGCGATGCGCCGTGAAGGCGATCTCACCTTTAGGCGTCGGGAATTGGGCTCTGCCGCCGAACTCGAACGCATTCTTGGGTGAGGGAATCAGTTCCAGTCCTTTCGGTTTGCCGCTGCCGAGCAGCGCCCAGCCCTGTACGACGATATTGTGCGAAGAGACCCAGCGCAGCATGCCGCCGGTGACGCCGCTTGTGAGATGCAGCGGGTCACGCGGATCGAGTGAGTCGAACCACATCAGCGGCCGTAATAGCAGAGCCGAACCGAAATCGAGCTTCTGCAGGCCGAACCTGGCCTCGAAATGATCGGAAGACCAGCGCAGCCAGGCACGATAGACTCGAGCGGATGCTTCTCCTTCATGGGCGGAAAGCCGATAATCCCCGCGCAGGTGCAAAGAAAGGGTACCGTCAAGGCGGCCCGAAGCAAGCGGGGAGCCGCCGAACGCCTCCGGCAGGTAATGGAAGCCGACTTGTGCGCCTCCTCTCTTCAAGTTGCCGAGCGCCCAGCCGGAAAGCTGACCGCTGAGGTTGATGTCGGCGCTGTACGACACGGCCCAAAGTACTAGGAGAGGCAGTCCAATTCGATTCTTCATGGCCTGCTCAAGATACCGTAAAAGTAAAAATTGAGCAGATCTTTGACCAACTCGGCGGGCGAAGGGTAAAGCTGCAGCAGCCGCGGATCATTGACCATTTCGGTAAAGCGATCGAGGAGATAAAGATGCAATCCGACGTGCAAATCGTTGCGAATATAACCCTGCTCTTGAGAACGTCTGACAAAGCTTAGGAACTGCTCCTGCTGCCTGCGGGATGCTTCCTCGACCAGGGGCTGCACTTCCGGAAGAGAGCCGTTAAGGATCTCGAGCATGAACTCGGAGCTCATCTCCTTCATAAAATCCAGCTTGAGATCGATCAATTGCCGAATCTTTTCAGCAAAGGGAGCATCGCTCGATATGATTTGCAAAAATTTGCCTTCACCTTCGGCAATCATCCTCGAAAGCAGGTGTTTGACCAAATCAGCCTTGTTGTTAAAAAACTTGTAGAACGTCATTTTGCTGACGTCGGCTTTGGCGCAGATTTCCTCGACGGTAACCCGCCTGACTCCGTAGCGATAGAACAGCTCCCGAGCTGCCTTTAAAAGCAGCTCCAACCGTGGTGAATATTCCGGATTCGCTTGATATGACATTATCTGTCCAAATTTACTAAAAATGAAAAGAATGATGAAAATCGTAATAATTTAGGCATTTCTTTTTATTTCGTCAATATTATTTAGAAGGAATGTCGGCTTGATCAATGCCTTGGATTTTGTACCTTGCAATTCCGCCTGCATTTCGATAAATTGACACAATGAAGCATAAAGCAATGGATTTGTTTGGGGCAGAGGAACGCGTGCGTCCGCCGTTGGCGGAGCGTTTGCGGCCGGTCAAGCTGGTCGAGTTTATCGGGCAGCGCCATCTGCTTGGCGAGGGCAAGGTGCTGCGGCGTGCCGTCGAGAGCGGTCGCCCGGGTTCGATGATTTTTTGGGGACCGCCCGGCGTCGGCAAAACGACGCTGGCGCGCATCATCGCTGCGGAAACCGATTCGGAATTCGTCTCGATCAGCGCCGTTACCGCCGGAGTGGCCGAAGTGCGCAAAATCATCGACGCGGCGCGCGAGAATCGGCGCCGAGGCCGCCGAACCATTCTTTTTATCGATGAAATCCACCGCTTCAACAAAGCGCAGCAGGACGCTTTGCTCCATGCCGTGGAGGACGGCACGCTGCTGCTGATCGGCGCCACCACCGAAAATCCCAGCTTTGAAGTCATTTCGGCGCTTTTGTCGCGTTGTCGAGTTTACAAGCTGGAGGCCTTGAGTAAAGAAGAATTGATGCAGGTATTGGATCGGGCATTGGAGAAGGATGCGGAGCTTCGGGAGATGAACGTGGAATTGACTGTCGAGGCGCGCGAAGCGCTGGTCCTGCTGGCCGGCGGAGACGCCCGCAATCTGCTTACGGCGTTGGAGCTGGCGGCACTTTCTGCGCCTCCGGACGCGGAGGGGAAAAGAGTCCTCGATCGGACGCAGATCGAGGAAGCCATGCAGCGGCGCTCGCTGCTGTACGACAAGGGCGGCGAGTACCATTACGACGTCATTTCCGCTTTTATCAAGAGCGTGCGCGGTTCTGATCCCGATGCGGCGCTCTATTGGCTGGCGCGAATGCTCGACGGCGGCGAGGATCCCAAATTCATTGCGCGGCGGCTGATCATATTGGCTTCTGAGGACATCGGCAACGCCGATCCCCACGCTTTACTGATCGCCACGGCGGCGTTCCAGGCAATCGACGTCATCGGCATGCCGGAAGGGAGAATCGTGCTTGCCCAGGCGACGATTTATTTGGCCTCGGCCCCCAAGAGCAATGCCTCCTACCTGGCGATCGAAGCGGCGACCGAAGAGCTGCGGAAGGGCTCTCCGGCGGACGTCCCTTTACATCTGCGCAATGCGCCCACCTCACTTATGAAGCAGTTCGGTTATGCCGCGGGGTATCGCTATCCCCACGATTTCGGCGGATTCGTCGAACAGAACTATTTTCCCGATGAAAAATCCGTCCAAGTGTTTTATCGGCCGACGGAGAACGGCGTGGAGCAGAAAATCCGCGAGCGTCTTTTGCGACTATGGCCCAGTCGACAGCGATAGCCTACGCAGGGAGTCTTTGACCTTGTCATCGCCCGAAAAGATCGGTTTAATTTGTTTTTTCCTTCTAACGCACTTATCCGCCGGCTTGTCGATGCCGCAGACAAGCAAAGCCGATTCCGCAGCCGTTGATACGCTTGCCGTCAAAGTCGAAACCGTCAAAGCCAAGGCCGCTTCCGGAGACATCGACACAACCGTATTCTACGAAGCCAAAGTCATTTTCAACGATCTGGCTGAACGCAAATCCTACTTGATCGGCGATGCGGTCGTTCGTTACAAAGATATGTCCTTAAAGGCTGCTCAGATTACCCTCGATTGGGACGCGCGATTGATCATTGCAGAGCCGCTGCCGGATACGGTGTGGGTAAAGAGCGACGAGGCGGGTCAGGATTCCGTCCCTCAGGTCAAGTGGGTGGGCGAGCCGGTGCTTTCGGAAGGCGGCACGCAGATGGTCGGCGCGAAAATGATCTACAACTATCGCACGGAAAAAGGACGGGTCATCAAAGGCCGATCAGACGTTGAAGGCGGCAAATATGTAGGACAACAGATCAAACGGGTCGATCCTAAAACCTTCAATATTTCTAATTCCCGCTACACGACCTGCGATTTGGACAGTGCGCCGCACTTTCGTTTCGAGGCGCGGCGGATGAAAATGATTCCCAACGACAAGGTGATCGCCAAGCCGGTGGTGTTGCGCCTGGGCGAAATTCCGGTGTTTGCTTTGCCGTTCATCATTTTCCCGAACAAAAAGGGTCGGCATTCCGGCGTGCTCATCCCGCATTTCGGCTACAGTTATCAGGAAGGAAGATATTTGCGGGACATCGGTTATTACTGGGCGCCGAACGACTATTTCGATGCCAAAGGATCGGTCGACTTTTTCGAACGCTCCGGTTTTCTTTTCCGCGGCGGAGCCAATTATTCGGTGCGCTATCTCCTCAACGGCACGATCTCCGGCTCATTTACCCGCAAGAATTTTGAAACCGGCGTTAAAATGCGGCGGTGGGACCTCAACATCGACCACTCGCAGGAATTGTCTCCTTCGGCCCGGTTTACGGCGCAGGGCAATTTCGTCAGCGATAAGAATTTTTACAAGAATTTCAGCACCGACCTCGATACGCGCCTTAACCGCGAACTCCGCTCCAACGCCACCTTGACGAAAAACTGGTCCAAGCAAAAGCTGAGTCTGAGCGTCAACGTTTCGCAGTCCTACGACATTCAGGACGACGTTCAGACCATCGTTTTTCCTCAAGTGTCGTTTCGAAAAGGGCAATCGGAGATTTTCAAGCCGAAACGGCGCGGCGGTCCCTCGCGTTGGTACGAGTCGCTTTATTACTCTTACAACTCGACTTTGTTGAATCAGGAGCGGGAGTACCTCTCCTTTGTCGATCGACAAGTGGAGACGACCGACGCTTTCGGAAATCCGCTGACGACCACATTCCGCGACACCCTCAAGCAGACCGAAGTGACTCGCCGAGTCAGTCACAATCTTTCCTTGTCCCTAAACAGTCCCAAAAAGTTTTTCGGCTGGCTGCTCCTCAACCATTCTCTCAACTATCGGGAAGACTGGTTCAACGAAACGTACTCCTATTCGTACGATGAGGAGACCCAAAAAATCATCAGCGAAAAGGAGCCTGGCTTTGCCGCGCGGCGCACCTTTACCTACAGCGCTTCGGCGAACACCAAAGTCTACGGCGTGTTTCCGGTTGCCATCGGCGACATCAGTTCGTTCCGTCATGTCATTACGCCGGCGCTGTCTTTTTCCTACGCTCCCGACTTTTCCAAACCGGAATGGGGATACTTTCAGGTCATCGAAAAACCGGACGGTACTACGATTAAAAAGGATCGTTTCGGTTTTGGTACGCCGAGTTTCGGCAGCGGCGTCATAAGTCTGAGCGTACGCAATTTGTTTCAAATGAAAAAAGGAGAGGGAAAGAAGGAGCAGAAAATCGACCTGTTCAATTTGGATTTCAACACCGGCTACAACATGCGGGCGGAAAAGAACAAGCTCAGCGACCTGCGCACCTCTTTAACCGCCAATCCGATGCAGAATCTGAGCGTCAGTGCCGACATGTCCCACAGCTTTTATCGCTTTGTCAACAGCAGATCGGGCCTCGGCACGTTGACGGATGACTATTTATGGGAAAATGAAGGTTGGAAGCACCTGGCCTTTGCCCGCATGACCGATTTTCGGCTCAATTTTCGTCTTCGACTCCAGGGCAAAGGCGAAGGAGGCGGACGCCTGCAGGAAAGAGAGATGCCGAGAACCTACGGCGAGCGGCGACTATCGGAAATGGGCGAGCAGGAATTAGGGGTGATGGAAGAAGAAATCTACCGCAGCGAGGTCAAGTCGGAACTCGATCGGGTGCGTCGTTCGCTTTCCATTCCCTGGCGGATGAATCTCAATTTCAACTTTAACCTAAACCGCTTCAACCCGGCACGGCCGCAAAAAAGGTACTATCTGGACGTCTCGGGGTTGGAAATGAATCTTACCCGCAACTGGCGCATCGGCTACAGCGCGCATTATGATCTTGCCAAACGGGAGATCTCTCACCATCGATTCAGTTTTTACCGTGACCTTCATTGCTGGGAGGCGATCATCGACTGGGTGCCCACCGGACCGGGCAGGCGCATTTATGCGCGGCTCAGCATCAAATCGCCGATGTTCAAAGACATCAAAGTGGAAAAACGCGGCGGCATGCGCAGCGTGCTCGGTTATTGAGCCTCGGCTTCGTTTTCCTGAATCTGCTCCTCCTCGCGACTCTCGCCGTTTTCACTGCCGGCAATGCGGTAAAAGCTGCCTTTTTCCAAATATTGGATCCATTGAGCGCTGATCTGAACCGGACAGAAATGCTCTTCCGGTCGGGCGTTGGGCATTGACTGCAGCTCGCCCATAATGACGACGGCGCTGCCTTTACGCAGGTGTTTGGCGCATTCCTGCGCTTGTTTGGCCCAAACAACCACGCTGACATAGACGGGCTCCCGCTCCAAGCCCTCGATTTTTTGCGGTTGCGGCTCCGGCTGAGTCACGACAATGAAATTGGTCACCGGAATCCCTTTGCGCGTATGCCGCAAGGGAGGATCGTGCAGCAGCTTGCCTGCGATCATTACGCGGTTGACGTCCGGATGCCGCGATTTAGGCGATTTTTCACGCATTTGGGTTCCTTTTGCCGTTTCGTTCATTTTCCTTCCCCGTCTTGTTCAACTGATCAGTTCATAATACACAGCCAGCGAGGCAAAAGCCGAAGGGCTCCAGCTTTTTTGCGGATCGCATAGAAGCATGGCCAGAGTTTCGCGCCGGCGCGGGATGTCGGCCAACAACGAATACTCTTTCCGATCGCATGCCTTTAGCGCCCGTGCCCTGATCTGTTCGCTGTCGAGCAGACTGCGGGCTGAAAAGATCAGCTCCGGTTTTCGATTGGGAGTAGATTCGATCAGTCCTATGATGCACAGCTCCATCTCCTCCGCATGGATACCGACTTCCTCCTCAAGCTCTTTGGTCATTGCCGCAAAGACGTCCGGCTTGCCGTGCCTTGGCGGCTCAATATGTCCGCCGAAAACGTCCCAGGCGCCGGGAAATTCGCCGACACGTTCGCTGCGGCGAATAAAGAACAGCCGGTCATCGCGGCTTGTCAGCACGGCGCTGATGCCCAGCGCCCGCGAAAGCCGCTCCGCGCCCCAGTCCCGCAAAATTGCCTCTGTTTGACTATTGGAATAAAGAAGAGTTCGGTAGTCGGACGGACGCAGATGCAGCGTCAAGTGATCGTTCGTCAGCTCCCAACTATCGAGGCGGACCACGCCGCCGTTAAAGATGTATTCTTTTGACAGCGACGCCCAATGACGCTCGATTTCCTCGGTCAGCGCCGTGGGTAGGGTCAAGGGCTCTGGCGTCCAAACGATGCTCGTTTGCTGGATGCTTAAGGAACGACAGAACTGTAAAGTATAGACTTGGTCGTCGAAAAAGGTCATGATTTTGATACTGTCCCTTTTAATGGGATGCAGGGCGGCCCGTTTTGTAGCCGTCAACATCGGCAAGATCGAGCCGACCGCTGAAGAGTCGACTGGCTCCGTTTTTCAAGATCCTTTCTCCGCTCGGGTCGAGCACCATTCCCTCGAGTTCGAGCAGAGTGCGTTTTAGCTCAACGCCGCCGCGGTAACCGCCCAAGCGCAGATCGCTGCAGACGACGCGATGGCACGGTACAATAATCGGCGTCGGGTTGGCGCCGTTGGCGGCGCCGACCGCCCGCAGCGCGGTCGGTTTGCCGCTTCTCACGGCGACCTCGCCGTAGCTCTGCACTGTCCCATAGGGGATTTGACGAACCGCCTGCCAGACAGCTGTTTGAAAAGCCGTGCCTTCGCAGTCTAACGGCAGATCAAAAGATTCTCTTTTGCCTGCAAAATAGTTGTCCAGACAGGCAACCAGGCGGTCGATCAACGGATTACTGCGCTGCTTTATCCATCCTTTGGCGCGCAGATAGGATTCGAACTCGACTTTATTAAAGCTGACGACGCAAATTCCTTGCGACGTCGCTGCCAAATAGAGAGCTCTTTTTTGCCAAAGATAGACGGCGGTATAAATTTTATTCATCGCAAAAAAGTATTATTTGCGCGGCTTTTTTGCAAGCTTTAAATATTGCTGAGACTTTATTGAGAAAACAAACAATAGCCATGAAAGACATAAGGCGATAGCGACAGCTGTTTTAGAGGCTTCTATCCATAAAAATTTTAAAGAAAATTTAGCGCTCCGGCTCTCCTGGTGGCCTGAAAAAGATCGATAAGACTTTTCAACAAATCGGCTTTGTCGATACGGTGACGATCTTTGCCCACCGCCGAAAATCGGCTTTAAGAAAATTTTTAAATTGCAAAATGAAGATTTTTTTTGCTATTTTTTTTTTGTGAAGACCACAATGCTGAAACGCCTGCAGATCGACGGCCATGTCCATGTTTACCCGATGTTCGACGTCGAGCGGATGATCGGCTGCTCTCTTGCTAATTTCCGCAATAACCAGTGTCGGGAAGGAGGCGGAGAAGAACCGGTCAGGATTTGGCTGTTGACCGAGCGGCAGGATTGCTCCTTCTTCTCCACAGCGCTTGAATACGAAAGCGCCGTCTATCGATTTCTGCCGTCGGCGGAAGCGGAATCGCTGATGGTGTTCGACCGTCGTTCGGATGCGCCGATGTTGTGGATTGCCGCAGGCCGCCAATACGTCACTCGGGAGCGCGTGGAAATCTGCGCTTTGCTTTGCCGATTTTCTGCGGCGGATGGTCTTTATGATGCAAAAGATGCGGTTCATGCCGTGCGCCAAGCCGGCGGGATTGCCTCCGTCAATTGGGCGCCGGGAAAGTGGTGGGGGAGTCGCGGCCGGGTAGTCGAACAGTTATTGCGCGACTTTTCGCCGTCGGAACTGTTGATCAGCGACACCACCATGCGTCCGCTCGGCTGGCCGAAACCTCACCTGATGAGGGAAGCAGAGAAGAACGGTTTTCGGCTGCTCTGCGGCTCTGATCCCTTGCCTTTTCGCGGGGAAGAAAGATGGGCAGGCGCCTATTCTTGTTATACGGAAGGCGAATTCAATCCTGAGCGCCCCGCCGACTCTCTGAGGAAGCTTTTGAGCAGCGGCGCACCGCTTTCGGCATGCGGCAAACGTTCGTCTCCGTTTCAGTTTGCCTTACGACAATTTTCGATTATGAGAGAAAACAAACAACGGATCGATGCGTCATCGATTCGGCGTTCGATGGTCTAATCTAAAAGAAAGGAGTCCGTTATGTCGTCTAAATTGCTATGGATGATCATGGTAATTGCGCTGCTGAGCTTTTTGCCGCTGACGGCAAAAGCGGAAATGTCGGTAGCGATTACCTATCCGCCCAACGGCGCCGTCATCGCCCCTTGTCAAGATATTACCATTACTTTTGACGTCAAGACAACCGGCGAGACGATTAAAGAGCTCCGGCTGTTCTACAACGGTCTAACGCGCGGCCTAGTCAGAAAGGAGCCCTGGGAATATGTGTGGAAAAATCTACAGCGCGGCCGCTATACTCTGCAGGCGCAGCTGAAGGATACCAATAACAACATCGTCTGGTCGGATCCCATCACCTTCCGCGCCGGGCCGGTTTCGAACGGCGAGAAGCTTCTTAACGGCAGCTTTGAGTGCGATACCAAGCTCACGCATTGGATACTGCAACTGAACGAAGGGGCGCAGGCTACGGCAACTGTTGTGCCTGATACCTATTTTGATGATGCCAACTATTTAGTGATTGAGATAACGAACGGCGGAAGCGCGACCTGGCATATCCAGCTCAATCAAACCTGCCCGCTTGATTCCGGACACGTCTACGAAATCTGGTTTTTTGCCGATTCCGATATAAAAAAGACGATCGACGTCGGAATGCAGGAAAATCAAGCGCCTTGGGCTGCTCAGGTTTGGCAGTCTGTAACTATTGACGGCGCCAACCTCTACGGGCCGATCGAATTCGAAGCCACCCGCACCGATCCGACCAACAACTTTCGCGTCAACGTCGGCGGCAATACGACGACCATTTATCTCGACGGCTTTAGCGTCATCGACAAATCCGCCACGGGCGTCAAATCCAAACGGATCGATGCTGCCGGCAGAATGGTGACCGAATTCGAACTTTTGGCCGCCTATCCAAATCCCTTCAATTTGTCGACGACCGTTCCCTTCCGGCTGTACCGCGAGGCGAATATCCGATTGGCGGTTTTCAATATGCAGGGACAGGAGATCAAGGTATTGGCTGAAGGCGTGCAGCCTGCCGGAAGCCATACGGTTGTTTGGGACGGTACCGATACCGCCGGCAACATCGTTCCAAGCGGCGTCTACATAATCCGCCTGGATACCAACGGACATCGCGGCATGCCGATCCAATTAAGCCGCAAGATCGCCTTGGTGAAATAGGGGGTTGGGGCCATTACGGTGTGCCTGACAGGGTCGTGACCGGCCTTTATGCTGAAAATATGAAGCCCCGTCCTAAAACGACGGGGCTTTTTTATTGCCGCATTGCCGGTTTTTCATAGGGGAGAAAGACGGTAAAGGTGGAGCCTTCACCTTTACGGCTTTGGACATCCAGTGTGCCCCCGTGATCGGCGACGATACGCTGCGCCAAAAAAAGACCGATACCGGCGCCGCCGGCTTTGGTTGTAAAGTAGGGGTCGAAAATCCGTCTGCGGGTTTCCTCATCCATGCCGCAGCCGTGATCAATCACCTGTACGACAGCAACATTTCTCACTTTTTCCCGAAATACGTTGACGACTACTTGTTCTCCTGGCGGCGACGCCTCAACGGCGTTCTTGATCAGATTGGTGACGACGCTGCGGATCTGCTGCTCATCGAGCGATAGCGGCGGCAAGTTTTCTTCCACCGTCAACTCTATCTCGATATTATTGTTGAGGCGAAACAGATCTACCGTTGAACGAACGATTTCAGCTAAATCGCAGGTCTTGAAAACGGCATGGGGCATGCGGGCAAACTGGGAAAACGCCTCGGCCAAACGACGGATGGAGGCGATTTCCTTGCGCAGTGCGGCCAGCGTCTGATGCAGCTCTTCAGTCTGCGGGGAGGTCTTGAGTCCCTCTTCCAACCGGTAGAGCGAAAATTCGATCGGCGTCAAAGGATTCTTGATTTCGTGCGAGATTTGGCGGGCTGCATCGCGCCAGGCGGCGGCGCGTTCCGCCCGTTGCAGCTGCTCGCGGCTGATGCGCAGCTCCTCAGTCATGCGATTAAAGGATTCGACTAAAAAAGCGATCTCATCCTTTGCCTCCGCCACGACTCTATAAGACAAATCACCGGCGCCGATTCGTTTCATGCCTTCCGTCAGGCGCAGAATGGGAGTGCTGATGTCCCGCGAAACCTGACCGGCCAAGAGAATCGCCAGTCCTCCCAGGCTGAGGAGCAGCAGCGCAGCGAGCCCCCAGATGGTCTTTTGCTGCAGCATGCGTTCGCGCATGACCAAAAGGGCGGCCGCTTGTCGCAGGGTGCGGCTAACGGCGTCCTTGGCTTCGACGAGCGGCTCCGGCAATCGAAGGCCGACAAAACGGATGACCGAGTCGACTTGGACAAAGGTCTCGAAATAGGTTTCTCCGCCGCGGGAGATCAGTTGACCTTCCTGCAGCAGACGATCTTGTTCTTGAGGACTCGTCTGGAGAAAAGAGTGCGGATCCAGGTCGGGCGCGGCTTTGGTTTTCTGCAAAAAGACACCGCGGCGGGAAATTTCGCCGCCGTAGGCAAAACCGAAGGCCTGCAGATTTTCCGGCGAAAAGTCTTCCCGCCGCTTCACCGATGAAAGAAAACATCGCCCTTCATGCTGCAGCCGACTCTTCAAAGCATCGAGGGATAGGGTGAGGGTGTGATCGAGGTCGGAAATGATGAACGCGTCGGCGGTCTGCAGCAGCAGCTGGGCAAAGAGGAAAGAAAAGAGGACGGTCGGAATGACGGAAAACAGAAAAAAGAGAGCGGCTAAACGGCTTTGAAAGCGCATCTTTTTCCGCCCTCTTGACCATAAAAAAACGGCTGCCGAAAGTCCAAGCACCAGAATTGAGATCGGCCATTTCAGCATGGCGTTCATTTGCTTTCTCCTCAGCCGCCGATGCGCTTGCGCTTGATGAGATACTCCAGCAATACACGGTCAAGCGGCGTATCCGTTCGTACCGTCACATAATCGATACGGTGTGAAAGGCACTCGCGCTTCATCTCTTCGATGAATTGAGCAGCCAGCCGCCGATATTCGCTGCGCACATGCCAAGGCTGTGTAGGCAGCGTCTCGCCGCTCTCCATATCTTGAAAAAAGCCGTCCTGGCGAAAGTCGAAGGTAATCTCGCGCGGATCGAGGAGATGAAAGACAATGACCTCGTGCTTTTTGTGGCGAAAATGCTTGAGTCCGGCAAGGATCTCGCGCGGCTCGTCCAAGAGGTCGCTCAGCAGAATGATCAAGCCGCGGCGGTGAAGACGTTCAGCGGTTTGATGCAAAGCCGCAGCGATGCGGGTCGATGAGCCCGCGGCGGTGTTCTGCAGCTCTTTGAGAATCAAAGAGAGATAAGAAGGTACGGAGCGCGGCGGCAAAAGGGTGCGGATGAGCTGATCGAAAGTGACCAGGCCGACGGCGTCGCGTTGCCGCAGCATGAGAAAAGTGAGCGATGCTGCGAGGATGGCGGCGTAGCGCAGCTTGGTGATTGCATGCGAAGTGTAGCCCATGGAGGCGGATGCGTCGAGCAAAAGATAGGCTTTGAGGTTGGTTTCCTCTTCGAACTGCTTGATGAAAAAACGATCGGTCTTGGCGTAGATCTTCCAGTCGATGTGACGGATTTCGTCCCCCGGCATGTAAGGCCGATGCTCGGCAAATTCGACACTGAATCCGTGGTAAGGGCTTTTGTGCAGGCCGGTAATAAAGCCCTCGACGACCAGCCGGGCGATCAGTTCGAGGTTGCCCAGTTTGGAAACGATCTGCGGCTGCAGAAACTCCAAACCGGCGGTGTCTCTGACGGCTTCGATGTTTACTCTCCCTGCATCAGCATGTCAATGATGTCTCCGGCGGTGACTCCCTCAGCCTCGGCGTTGAAATTAGTCACCAGACGATGCCGAAGCACAGGTTTGGCGACCGACTGCACATCGGCAATGTCGGGCGTCGGCCTGCCGTCGAGCACGGCGCGCGTTTTGGCGCCTAAAATCAAGTATTGCGAAGCACGCGGACCGGCGCCCCAGCTGATCCAATCGCGCACAAATTTCGGCGCATCGGCGCTCTTGGGACGCGTGCGGCGGACGAGCTGTACGGCGTAGCGGATGACATTGTCGGCTACCGGAACGCGGCGTACCAGCTGCTGCAAGGCGATGATTTCCGCCGCATTGAGAATCGGTTCGAGGCGAACCTCTCCGGCGCTGGTGGTTGTGCGCACGATTTCTTCTTCCTCTTCGGCATTCGGATAATCGACCCACAGGTTGAACATAAAACGGTCGAGCTGCGCTTCCGGCAGCGGATAGGTACCTTCCTGTTCGATTGGATTTTGCGTTGCCAGAACGAAAAAGGGCTCTTCCAGCTTAAAGGTCTCTCCGGCGATGCTGACTTCATGCTCCTGCATCGCCTGCAGCAGAGCCGACTGGGTTTTTGGCGGTGTGCGGTTGATTTCGTCTGCTAAAACGATGTTGGCGAAAACGGGTCCCTTGACAAACTTGAATGCTCTCTTGCCGGTCGTCTGATCCTCCTCGATGACCTCGGTTCCGGTAATGTCCGACGGCATAAGGTCGGGTGTAAACTGAATGCGGCTGAACTTTAAATCGAGAGCCTTGGCCAGCGTGCTGATCAGCAACGTTTTGGCCAAGCCGGGCACGCCGATCAAAAGACAATGGCCACGTGAGAGCAATGAAATCAAGAGCTCATCGATGACGGCGCGCTGTCCAATGATCACCTTGCCGATCTCGTTGACGATGCGGTCGTGCGCCGCCCTTAGCGCCTGGATGTTTTCCGTATCGCGTTCCGGATTGTGAAACTGGGGATTCATTCTACCTCCGATTTGCATTGCATCAAAGTACAGATTTCTCGTCTGAAAGTCAATAACGCCCGGCAAGTGAATGAGTTGCAAAGCGCGGCAAAAATTGCTAACTTTATATGATGCAAAAATCCGTTGAAAAACCAACGCTAATCGGGCTGAACGAAGCAGGATGCATCGAGCTGATGCGGCGGCTCGGCGAAAAGCCCTATCGCGGTCGTCAGCTTTACCGTTGGCTTTATCGCCGCCGTGCCGCCTCCTTTACAGAGATGACCGATCTTCCGGAGACGCTTCGGCAAAAGCTGAACGAAACGGCTGATTGGGGTCAGCTGGAACTGGTGGAACGCGATGACCGCTCCTCTTCGGGTTCGATCAAATATCTATTCCGCCTGCGCGACGGGCGCCACATCGAGAGCGTCTATATTCCGGATCCGCCGCGGTACACGGTCTGCGTTTCCTCCCAGGCAGGATGCGGCTTGAACTGCCGCTTCTGCGCCACGGCCCGGCTCGGCCTGCAGCGTAATCTGACGGTAGGGGAAATCGTCGAACAGGTCATGTTTATTATGCGCGATCGGCCGCAGCCGATCACCAACGTCGTCTTTATGGGCATGGGCGAACCGCTGGCAAATTATGAGCATGTGATGGAGGCGGCGGATCTGTTGAGCGACGATAACGGCCTGGCCATCGGAGCGCGGCGCATCGTCATCTCCACCGCCGGGCTTGCCGATCAGATGATTCGCTATGCGGATGAAGGTCGAAAGTATCGACTGGCTGTTTCTTTGAATTCGCCGTTTCAGGAGCAGCGCGCCGCTTTGATGCCGATTGCGAAACGCTTTCCCTTGGACGTTCTGCTTCAGGCCGCCGAGTATTATGCCCGAAAGTCGCGCAAAATTCTAACGTTCGAGTACGTGCTGTTCGCCGATGTCAACGACAGCCGCGAACATGCCGAAGCTTTGAAAAGAATCGTCAAAAAAATACCGAGCAAGATCAATCTCATCCCCTATAACCCTACAACGGCGGAATTTCGCAGACCCGATGAGGAGCGGGTGAATCAATTTGCTCAATGGCTCTTGCCGCTGCATGCCGGTTTGTCGGTGCGGTGGAGCAAAGGACACGATGTGAACGCTGCCTGCGGCCAATTGGCCGGCAGACGTATAACGGAGGTTCAAGCGTGCGTAAATTCGTGATAGGTGTGATGGGCGGGGCTCAAGTTTCTCGGCAGGATTACGATCAGGCGCGGCAGTTGGGCGAACTGATTGCCGAACAGGGTTGGATTCTGCTCAACGGCGGCCGCGATGCCGGCGTCATGCGCGCTTCAGCGGAAGGCGCAAAGCGTCGCGGCGGCCTTACGCTCGGCATCCTTCCCGGACCCGATGCCGACGAAGCCAATCCATTCATCGATATTGCCGTGGCAACCGGCATGGGGTCGGCCCGCAACGTGATCAATGTTCTTTCCAGTGACGTCATAGTCGCTTGCCGCGGAGGCGCCGGAACCATCTCGGAGATTGCCTTGGCGCTGAAAAGCGGCAAGACCGTCATTCTGCTGGGCTGGTCGACGGCGCCGCTTTTTGCCCAAGAAGCGGAGGAGGGCAGACTCGTGACGGTAGAGACGCCGCAGGCCTGCATCGAAACGATCCGGCGGATGGTCAAAAGACTGAGCTAAGGGGTGCGCGGCATTTGCGCAACCTTGTTCTCCAGCTCGGCAAGACGCAACTTAAGTTGTCGAATCTGCTCCTTCTGATCGTTGTCGCAAGTCGTCATGGTTTTGGCGTACGCGGCCAATTGCTGCTCCAGCTGCTTGGCCGTCTCCTCCAACTGCGCCGCGCGATTTTCGAGCTTGGTCATCCTGATCGAAAGACTTTGATCCAGGTGGTCGAGATTCTTTTTGACATGTGAGGCTGTAAAGCGCAAATTCGATGCTTTACCGGTCAGTTCGTCCAACGATTCCTTCAGCTTTGCGAGCTCTTCACGACCTTGGCGCGTCTGCTGGTCGATCTCGTTCGTCTTTTCCTGCAGCAGCTGAATCGAGTCGTCCAGCTCTTTGAATTTGGCGACTTGTGCTTGGCGAAAAATCGGTTGAGAAAGAAGGTAGGAACCGGCAAGACCGGCAACGAACCCAATGATGGCACAGGCAGTCAGCACGATAACGATGCCGTACCCTTTGCTCAAGGTTTTTTCTTCCATAATACCTGCCTCTTGCTAAGCATTACAAAAAAAGCATATCAAAATCTTGTCAAAGAAGCAAACACTTTTTTAACATTTTTCGATAACACTTGAACAATTGCCCCCAATTGACTTATATTCACTGCGTCAGTTTCCTTGGGGGAAGGCGCGGACATCTCCGATGGGTCGTATAATCGGCTGGAAAAAAAGCACTAGACCCTTTAAGCCGGTTGATACCGGTCGATAAGAATCGATCTTGAGACAAAAGTAGAATTTTTAACCGGCAACTATGAAATCGGGGTGCCTGCGAGTTGTTTGGTGTTTGGCACGGCAATTCTCTGTTGTTTTTCAGCTTATTTCGTCTATCTTTCGTAAGAGAACACCTCGTCGATCGGATGATGCAGAATTGGATAAAAATAAATCGGAAGCAAATCACGCGAGATAACGGAGGTTGAATGAAAAGGCTGTTTTCCGGGAACGAAGCGGTAGCGCGCGGTGCGTTTGAGGCCGGCGTGCAGGTGGCCGCCGCTTATCCCGGCACCCCAAGCACGGAAATTTTAGAAAATATTGCTCAATATCCGCAAATCTATGCCGAGTGGTCGGTCAATGAAAAGGTCGCTTTTGAGGTTGCCTACGGCGCTGCGGTTGCCGGCAAACGGGCGCTGGCGGCAATGAAGCACGTCGGTGTTAACGTTGCTTCGGATGCCCTTATGACCGCTGCCTATGCCGGCGTCAACGCAGGTATGGTATTGGTCTCTGCCGATGACCCCGGCATGCACAGCTCCCAAAACGAACAGGACAATCGTTATTTTGCCCGTTTTGCCCAGATTCCCATGCTGGAGCCTTCATCCAGCGCTGAAGCCAAAGCGTTTGCCAAGCTTGCGTTCGAGATCAGTGAGGCTTTCGATACGCCGATCATGCTGCGCATGACGACCCGAATCTGCCACGGTCGAGGCGTCGTCGAACTGGAAGAGCCGCAGCCTGTCAGGACACGACCGTACGTAAAAGATCCGCAAAAGTACGTCATGATGCCCGCAAATGCACGCGTGCGCAGGACGGTTCTTTTGGAACGCATGCGCCGCTTGGCTGAATATTCGGAAACCACACCGCTGAATCGCGTCGAAGAGGGCGATGCAGAGATCGGCATCATTACCGCAGGCGTCAGTTATACATATGCGCGCGAGGTCTTTCCGAACGCTTCCTTTCTCAAGCTCGGCATGACCAACCCTTTGCCGATGCGCAAGATCGCCGAATTCATCAGCCGACATCGTCAAGTGTACGTCATCGAAGAGCTTGAACCGTTTATGGAAGAACAGATCAAAGCGGCGGGACTAAATGTCCGCGGCACCGATCTGCAGTCCACGGCCGGAGAGCTGTCGCCGGATGTTCTGCGCCGCCGTTTTTTCGGGACAGTACCGAAAAAAGCGGCAGGCAATGATTTGCCGGCGCGTCCGCCCGTAATGTGTGCAGGCTGCCCCCATCGGGCCGTGTTTTCGGTTCTTCGCAAGCACCGTGCGGTTGTCAGCAGTGATATCGGCTGCTACACTTTGGGCGCTTTGCAGCCGCTCAATGCCATCGATTCGGTGTTGTGTATGGGCGCTTCCATCGGCATGGCCCAAGGATATGCCCGCGTGCTCGAACCCGATCGCCCCGTCGTTGCGGTGCTCGGCGATTCGACGTTCATTCATGCCGGCATTCCGGCTTTGGTGAATGCCGTTTACAACCGCGTCAAAATGACCGTGGTTATTCTGGACAATCGAATTACGGCCATGACCGGCCATCAGGAAAATCCAGCAAGCGGCAAAACGCTGCAGGGAGAGCAGGTCCCGGTCTTTGATTTCGAAGCTGTGGCGCGCGCCGTAGGTGCTGCCTACGTCCGCACCGTCGATCCGATCGAAACTGAGGCTCTCGAACGAGCGATCGGCGAAGCAATAGCCTGCGACGGCGTGTCGGTAATCATCGCGTCGCGGCCCTGCGCTCTGGTGGATCGGCATCAATACACCGGCGTCATGATGATCGACAAAGACACCTGCAGTGAATGCAGGCTCTGTCTGCGCATCGGTTGCCCGGCAATGAGTCTTCGTGACGGCTCGGTGGTCATTAACCCCGATCTCTGTTTCGGCTGCAGCTTGTGCAGTCAGATTTGTCCCAAGGAATCCATTCATCGAACCCGAGTTAATGTGGAAGGATAACCATGGCGGAAACCATAAATGTGTTGATTGTCGGTGTCGGCGGCCAAGGAATCGTGGCGGCAAGCAATGTGCTGGCAAATGCCGCCCTTGCGGCAGGATGTGACGTGAAACAGAGCGAGGTGCACGGCATGGCGCAGCGGGGCGGAGCAGTGAGCAGCCATGTCCGTTTCGGTACTGCCGTTCATTCACCCGTTATTCCGCTCGGCGAAGCTCAGTTTCTGCTGTCCTTCGAAAAATTAGAGACGCTGCGCTGGCTCGATTATTTGGCTGATGATGCAATGGTCATTGTCAACGATTATCGCATCGATCCGATCACCGTCGCGGGTGGAAAGGCGGAATATCCGGCGGACATCGAGTCGAGGCTGGCAAGCAGCGGTTACGGCACTTTATTGATCGACGGCATGAAAAAGGCGGAAGCGGCGGGAAACTTTAAGAGCGTCAATATGGTGCTGCTGGGGGTACTGGCTGCCCGGCTCGATCTTCCGATCGATACCTGGAAGAGCGCGATCTCCAGGCGGTTTTCTGGTGAAACGTTTGCAGTCAATTGGCGCGCTTTCGAGCTCGGACGAGCGGCGGGCTTGAACGCGGAACCGTGAACCTATAGGGTGAGGAGAAGACTATGAAGTATATCGTCGAGTACATTGATCCCGAATTGTTGTATCGGCTGCAACTGGAGCGGCTGCGCGACGTGGCTTTACGGCTATACCAGCACGTGCCGTACTACCGCGGCGCTTTCGACGCCATCGGCATGAAGCCGCAGGATATTAAATCGCTCGATGACCTGCAGCATCTGCCGTTGACCGACAAGGAAACGCTGCGCACCAACTATCCTTTCGGCATGTTTGCGGTGCCGATGAAGCAGGTCAAGGAAATCCATGCATCGTCCGGCACCACCGGCAAACCGACGGTCGTGGCCTATACCGAGCACGACATTCGCGTCTGGTCCGAGGTGATGGCGCGCAGCATTTATGCCGTGGGCGGTCGAGATGACGACATTATTCAAAACGCCTACGGTTACGGCCTGTTCACCGGCGGTCTCGGCGTTCATTACGGTTCGCTCGACCTGGGAGCGACCGTCGTGCCCATCTCTTCCGGCGGCTCGAAGCGGCAGCTTCAGCTCATGCAGGATTTTCAGACCACCATCCTCACCTGCACGCCTTCTTATGCCATTTATTTGGCCGAAATCGCCGAGTCTGAGGGTATCGATCCGCGCAAAAGCTCGCTGCGCATCGGAATTCACGGCGCCGAGCCGTGGAGCGAAGAGATGCGGCGCCAGATTGAAGAAAAGTGGGACATCAAGGCTTACGACATTTACGGGCTTTCCGAGATCATCGGCCCGGGCGTGGCGGTCGAATGCGTGGGACAAGACGGACTGCACATTTGGGCTGATCATTTCCTGCCCGAAGTCCTTGATCCCAAGACCGGCAAGCCGGTGCCGGAAGGGCAGGACGGCATGCTGGTCATTACCACCCTAACCAAAGAGGCGACGCCGTTTTTGCGCTATGCAACCAAAGACATCGTCAGCATGACCACGGGCAAGTGCCCCCATTGCGGCCGCACCATGCCGCGCATCAGCCGCATCAAAGGCCGCACCGACGACATGCTCATCATTCGCGGCATCAACGTTTTCCCCTCTCAGATCGAGTCGGTTTTGCTTTCCATGGAAGAAACCGAACCGCATTACCAGCTCGTCGTCACGCGGGAGGGTGCGCTTGACAGCCTCGAAGTCCAAGTGGAAGTCAACGAAAAGTTCTTTTCCGATGAGATTCGCGCCCTGGAGGCGCTGACCAAGCGAATCAAGGAGGAGATCGAAAGCGTGCTGTCGATTTCCGTCAACGTCAAACTGGTAGAACCAAAGACTCTCGCACGCAGCGAGGGCAAAGCCAAACGCGTCATCGATCTGCGCAACATCTGAGGCGAGATGAACTTTATTGAACCATAATCGTGAGGGCCATGACATGCAGGTCAGACAAATTTCAGTGTTTATGGAAAACCGCGCCGGCCGATTGATGGAGATCACCGGCATCCTTGCGCAGGCCGGCATCAATCTTCGCGCCCTGTCTCTGGCGGATACCTCGGATTTCGGCATTCTTCGCATCATTGTCGACAAGCCGGACAAGGCTGTCGACATTCTGCGCCGCTCCGGTTTCACAATCAGAGAGAACGTGGTGATTGCTGCCGTCATCGAAGATCGCCCGGGCGGGCTGTATCAAATTCTCAAGGTGCTGGCCGATGCCGGTATAAGCATCGAATATATGTACGGCTTTTTAGGCAAGCACGAGCACGAGGCGGTCATGATCATACGCGTCGAAGAGATGGAACGCGCCATCGAAGTGCTGCTCGAGGCCAATGTTACGCTGCTCAAAGGCGAGCAGATCTATACCATGTAAGCGGAAAATCCGATAAATTTTCCTCGCCCTCGGTGCGGGGCAAGTCAACAAAAGGAGAAGCGGTTTGCTCTACTGGAATCAGGCGGAAGAAACTCGTTCCCGCGACGAACTGCAGCAGATTCAACTGCAGCGTCTGCAAAAAACTTTGCAGCTCGTTTATGAAAACGTGCCGTTTTATCAGGAACGGTTCAAGACCATCGGCGCCGAGCCGCAAGATTTCAAAAGCCTGGAAGATTTCTTCAAGTTCCCTTTTACCACCAAAGCCGACATGCAGTCCACCTATCCCTACGGCATGTTTGCTGCGCCCATGGAAGAGATCGTGCGGCTGCACGCCTCGTCGGGCACAACCGGTCGCCCGACGGTGGTCGGCTATACCCGCAACGATTTGGATACCTGGTCGGATTTGGTGGCGCGCCTCCTGACCGCAGCCGGTGTAACCAAAAAGGATATCGTCCAGGTGGCCTTTGGTTACGGATTGTTTACCGGCGGCTTTGGTCTGCATTACGGCATCGAGCGGGTCGGCGCCACTGTGATTCCGGTTTCTTCCGGAAACACAGACCGCCAGCTGCAGGTGATGTCCGAGTTCGGCGTGACGGTACTGGTCTCGACGCCCAGCTATGCCGTTTACTTGGGGGAGATTTTGGAGGAAAAGAGAATCCCCCTCGACTCGCTCAAGCTGCGCGTCGGCTGTTTCGGCGCCGAGCCGTGGACCGAGGCGATGCGCGGCGAAATCGAACGGCGGCTCGGCATCATCGCCACGGACAATTACGGCCTGAGCGAAGTCATGGGACCAGGTGTCTCTTTTGAGTGCGTCCACAAGAACGGCATGCATATCAGCGAGGACCATTTCATCGCCGAAATCATTGATCCGGAAACCGGCGCGCCGCTGCCTATGGGCGAGTATGGAGAGTTGGTGTTGACCACTCTGACCAAAGAGGGCATTCCGCTGCTCCGCTACCGAACCCGCGACATAACCAAATTGACTGCGGAACCCTGCCCGTGCGGCAGAACCTTCGTGCGCATGTCCAAGCCGCGCGGCCGCACCGACGACATGCTGATTATTCGCGGCGTCAATATCTTTCCTTCTCAAGTGGAAGCCGTTCTCGTAGAGATGGAAGAGACCGAGCCGCACTTTCAGCTGATTGTTCGCCGCGAAGGCGCGCTCGATACTCTGGAAATCCGTGCCGAACTCAACGAGGCCTATTTTTCCGATGAGATGCGCGTCATGCATCAATTGGAAGAAAAGATCAAAACCAAGATCCGTAACGCCATCGGCGTTTCGGCAAAAATAACTTTGGTGGAACCCAAAACGCTGGAAAGAACGACCGGCAAAGCCAAAAGGGTTATCGATCTGCGCGAATATCTTTGACGGTTAATCAGCTTGAGACAGGGAGGCGCCCCATGACTTCCGATGAAATCATCGCCTATATGCAGGCGAACGATCGCTTCGCCGCGGCGAACGGCATCCGACTGGTGGAGGCTTCGCCCGGCCGCGCGGTTGCCGAGATGGAAGTTGCGGCCTCGCACTTGAACGCCGTCGGCGTCGTGCACGGCGGCGCTCTGTTTGCTTTGGCCGATTTCAGCTTTGCGGTGGCCTGCAATTGCGGCGGCACGCTCTCCTTGGCCGTCAATACCACGATGAATTTTGTTCGTCCGGTCACAGCCGGCATATTGCGCGCCGTTTGTGAGCAAGTTGCAGACGGCAAACTGGCAAGCTACCAGGCAAAAATATTTGACCAAGAAGGGCAAGTGATTGCGCTTTTTACCGGCCTGGCTTACCGAAAAAAGGAATCTTTTCCCTTCTCGCCAAGATAGTTCTTGTTCTTTTATTGAACTTTTTGTAAGGTTTCCCCGTTTTAGTTTCGCATTTTATCCGTCTCGAGTGAAAATTCGGAGGGGGAACTCTATTGCGAAGAACAATGTAATTTCTCCTACTTGAAACGCCGCCGAAAGGGACAATCGGCGGTACGCCGATCAAGCGAGCAGAGAAAGCGAGGTGGTTATGAAGAACGAGTTTCTGGTTCCTGAACTGCGGGAGCTGCTGAACATCGGCGACATCGAATCTTTGCGCGACTTTTGCGAGTCGAATCACCCGGCGGAAGTTGCGGATTTTATCTCTGCGCTCGAACCGAACGAAATCTGGCAGATCCTTTTGGCGGTCAAACCCGAAATCCGCGCCGAGATATTCAGTCATTTCGATGAAGATGACCAGCTCGAATTAACCGAAAAGCTGAGCCGCACCGAGCTGGCCAATCTGATTACGGACATGTCGCATGACGATCGCGTCGACTTGTTCAAACGTCTGCCCGAGGAGACGCAAAGGTCCCTGCTGCCCGCCTTGGCACAGGCAGAACGAGAGGACATTCGCCGCCTGGCCTCTTACGAGGAAGGTACCGCCGGATCGGTAATGACCTCCGAGTATGCGGTTCTTCAACCGTCCCTCACCGCCGCCGAAGCCATCGAAAAGCTGCGGCTGGAAGCTCCAAACAAGGAGACCATTTACTATGCCTATGTGGTCGACGATCAGCGTCGACTGATCGGTTTTATTTCGCTCAAAGATCTCATTATTGCCCGGCCGCACCAAAAGGTCGAAGACCTGATGCATCGGGACGTCATCTATGTTAAAGCCGACGATGACCAGGAAGAAGCGGCGCGCAAAATCCAAAAGTACGACCTCCTCGCCATTCCCGTCGTCAACAACGACCGAGTGCTGGTCGGCATCATTACCCACGACGACGCTCTCGACATCATCACGCAAGAGCATACCGAAGACATGGAAAAAATCATGGCCATCGGCGGTTCGCACGAAGCCGGCGTGTACCTCCGCACTTCGGCCTGGGAACATTTCAAGAATCGCGCAACCTGGGTGGTGAGCGTTGCGGCGCTGGGTTTGGTATCCGGTATGATCATCCACAGCTTTGAGTCGACGCTAATGAATTTGATGATCCTTGCCCTTTACATGCCGATGGTTGCCGACACCGGCGGCAACACCGGCAGCCAGTCCGCTACGGTCGTTGTCCGCGCGTTGGCCCTCAAAGAAATTTCCCCCAGCGATTTCCTGAAGGTGATTTTCAAAGAACTGCGCGTATCGCTGCTTTTGGCCGTGATTTTAGGTTTGCTCTCCTGGTTAAAAGTCATGTTTCTCTCACAGGGCTCTACGATTCCTTCCGGCTATACTTTGCCGAGGATCGGTCTGGCCATCGCCGTTGCTTTAGGTTTGCAGGTAGTCACGGCAACCTTGATCGGCGCCGTTTTGCCGCTCATTGCCGCAAAGCTCAAATTGGACCCGGCAGTCATCGCCAGCCCGGCTTTGACGACCATCGTGGATATGACCGGCCTAGTCATTTATTTTACTTCGGCCAAGCTCATCTTGGGCATCTGAACGGCTGCCCTCAAAGAGCCTTTTCGGCGGATCTGCGGAGATAAGGTGCGGGCCTTGCACTGAACATTGTAGGAACAAGCGTCGGACCAAACGGATCGGAGTGTTTAAGCGTAGTAGAATTAACGGAGGTTTTTGCATGAACACTTTAACGCGAAGGCAGTTTTTGCGCAGCACCGCCGCGGTTGCCGGCTTGGCATGGGGGGCAGCCGCACAAGAAAGCCGACAGTGGCGCGAAATCGGCCTGCAGGTCTTTACCATCCGCAAATCCCTGCAGGAGGACTGGGAAAAGACGCTGCGCCGAGTGGCGGAAATCGGTTACAATACCCTGGAGATGGGCGCCTATTTCGGGGAGTCGCCGGCAGCCTTTAAGGCTTTCCTGCAGGAAATCGGTTTGAAGGTCATTTCCGGCGGCGGATCGATCGGGGCTTTGCGCGCCAATCTCTCACAACTCATCGATCAGTCGCTGGCCATGGAAAAGGAATACCTCGTTTGCTTTTGGCCGTGGGAAGGATCCATGGAGGGTAAGACCATCGACGATTGGCGGCGTCTGGCTGAAGAACTGAACGCCATTGGTGAAAAGGTCAAACGGTCGGGTTTACGGTTTGCCTATCACAACCACGACATCGAATTTCAGCCGACCGAAGGCAGAATACCATTCGATGTGCTTTTGCAGGAGACCGACCCGACAATGGTTGGTATAGAATTGGATATTTACTGGATGGTCAAAGGCAACCGTCAGCCGATCGATTATCTTGAATCCTATCCCGGCCGTTTCCCTTTATGGCACGTCAAGGATATGGATGCGACGCCGCAGCGGGGATTCGCCTGCGTCGGGGAAGGCGTCATCGACTTTCCCGCAATCTTTAAGCGTGCGGAAAGAGCCGGCCTGCGGCACATCTTTGTCGAAAACGACGAACCGAAGGACGAACTCGCCTGCATCAAAACAAGCTGCGAGTATTTGCGCGCCATGCGTTATTGATGGCTTTCCGGCGGCGTCAGATCGAACGGCAAAGGTTCCCCTAAATTGATTTCCTGCACCGAGACATCAGCACGGTAGACGAGAATCTCTACTCCGCGTTCGTGTGCCGTTTTGAGCGCGAGCGAAAACGAAGGATCGATCTCATAAGCCGGTCTAAAAAGATTTGCGTCGTTCCGCTGAACGACGAAAAAGAGAACCGTCCGATGTCCCTGCTCGATGAGCTTGGTCAAGGCCTCCAGATGACGCAATCCGCGGCTGGTCACGGCGTCCGGAAAATAAGCGATGCCGTTTTCAACCATCGTAACGCTCTTGACCTCTACGTAACACCGTTCCCCGGGGCGACTAAGCATGAGGTCGATGCGGCTGTCGTCACTGATTTTGACCTCGGTCTGAATCTGATTGTAGCCGCTCAGCTCCGGTATAAGCCCCTTTTTCACCGCCCGATGCACCAACCGATTGGGTACAAAGGTATTGACGCATACCCAAACGCCATTGATCTCGATCAGCTCCCAGGTATGCGGATGCCTGCGGTTGGGGTTGTTGTCTACCGACAGCATGACTCGGCTGCCGGGTACAAAGCAGGTTCGCATGCTGCCGCTGTGATTGCATGCAGCGTTAATAACCTGGCCGTTGTCCAATTTAACAGTGGCCAAAAAACGCTGCGGCCTGGCTAAGAGCGTTCCTTTGACAAGCGGTGGATTCTTCATTTCT
>JAPDQV010000024.1:0-19879 GCA_034505495.1 candidate division KSB1 bacterium
TGGCCACGCTGGTAAAGCTCAACGAGGTGATCCACGCGGCAAAGTGCACAGCCAGAAAGAATCCGGCCAAAGCCGAAGCTTTGAAACGACTGCGATTAATAGCACCGGAGCGCGCGCCGCTCAAGACGAAATAGACGGCTGAAGCCACGGCAACGCGATAGAAAGCAATAGTCAGCGCCGGCGCTTGGCAGAGCCTGGTCAGGATCGAGGATGAAGAGATGGCGAGCAATCCGAACCCGAGAACTGCCGCCGACTGGCGTTGCAGCGCGTTCACCCCTCCTCCCGGCGCGGAAGATCGAACCATTCCAGATCGTTCGGCAGAAAACTCGGCGCAAATTCTTCCCGCGCCTCCTGCAAAAGCGCTCCCTCCTCTTCTCCGTGGACGCGGATGCTGAGATGCCACAAAAAGAGCCTGCGGGCACCGGCTGCGCGCGCCAGGCACGCCGCCTGTCGCGAGGTCGAGTGAAAGCTCGCAACGGCCCGCTCGGCATAGCGGTCGGAAAACGTGGCGTCGTGAATGAGCGCGTCGCAATTCTGGGCCAGCTCCATACCGGCCTCGCAAGGCAGGGTATCGGTGCAATAGGCAATGACTCTCCCCGGTGTCGACGGGCCGACGACCTCCTCCGGCCGAATCAAGCGTCCGTCGATATTTACAGGCAGACCCCGCTTGAGCTGTTGCCGCTCCGGGCCTTCGGGTATGCCGAGCTCGGCGGCTTTTACCGTATCGAATAGGCCCGGCTTATCCGGCTCTTCCAGCCGATAGCCGTAACACGGAGCGCTGTGTTCGAGCAGCCGCGCCGTCACTCGAAAACTGCCAACGGAAAATCGATGCAGCGGTTCCGTCAGTTCGACAATCTTCAAAGGAAAATCGATGGTATATTTGGCAAGGGAGGCGATCCAATCGAGCAGGCCGGCAAGCCCTGCCGGACCATAGAGCGTCAATGGAGCGGTTCGCTGAAACAACTGTTGAGAGGTGAGAAATCCGGGAAGACCAAAGAGATGATCGCCGTGCAGATGCGAAATGATAACGGCCTGAACTTTTGCTGCAGAAAGTCGCGCCTGCTGCAGCCTGACTTGAAAGCCCTCTCCGGCATCCAAAAGAATGATTTCGTTTTCCCGCTGTATTGCCAAACAAGGGGCCCTGCGCGACGGAGAGGGCGCCGCGGCACCGGTGCCTAGAAAATGGAGACGAAGGAGGTCGGTCACGCCTTCTTTTTTCCGAAACGATTCTCAGTGCCGTTCAATAGCCGCTTGATGTTCGAGCGATGCGTAAAGATGATCAGCGCGGCGGCAAAAAAACTAAAGAGATACAGCGAATTCTTGACGGGTATATGGAGGACGTAGCGGAAAATCGTCAGCACAATCGGCAGGGCTACGGCGCCGCTCATCGAGGAAACAGAGACAATGCGCGTCAGCAAAAAGACGAGCAGGAAAACGAGCAGACAGATGCCCAAAGCCGCCGGATAGAGCGCCAGCATCATGCCGGCTGCAGTGCCGACGCCTTTGCCGCCGCGAAAGCCGGCAAAGACCGTCCAAATGTGACCGATGATGGCCGCACAACCGGCCATCAGCATAAGCAGACCGGAATCGAGCGTTCCCGCGGCGAACCTCGATATCCAAAACGTGGCGGCAAATCCCTTAAAGACATCGAAAGCCATCACGAAAATGCCCGGCCCGGGGCCGAGGACGCGAAAGACGTTGGTGCCGCCGGCATTGCCGCTGCCGTGTTCACGAATATCGATGCCTCGCAACAGCTTACCGACAATGATGCTGGTCGGAAAAGAACCGACCAAATAAGAAAGCAAAATCATGACGAAAATTTTCATTCACAAGCCTCCACTTGCCGCTTGAAAGCGGGCTACGACCCCAAATACCTTAATCGCCTATGACGGCGATGCCGCAGGCGTTGAATCCCACATGCGCCCCCAAAGCCGGACTGGCCGGAACAATGAACACGTCGTCGGTGCGGAAACGGCGCACCAGCCGCTCGCGGTACTCTTCCGCCAAAGGCCGATTCATGACGTGTGCAATGCCGAAGCGGGGATTCTTGAGTGTGGCCGCATATTCTTCCGTCAAACGGTAAACCTTCTCATTAAGCGCTTTGCGTCCGAATGCTTTGGCTGCTTGAACCAAGCGGCCTTCGGCGTTAAAGCCGATTACAGGATGAATGTTCAACAACTCTGCAACCCATCCCTTCATCTTGGGCACGCGGCCGCTTTTGAGCAGCTGTTTGAGCGACGGAATGCTGACGAAAAAGCGCAGTCTTGGGATAAGTTTTGTCAGTTTTTCCAGCACCTCGTCGTGCGGAAAGCCCCGTTCGATCAGCCGCGCCGCTTCCTGAACGATCAGCCCCAAACCGGCGCTGGTGCTGCGCGAATCGACGACATCAACCCGCAGCTTGTCTTCAACCGAGCGCACCGCGTTCAGGCCGCCGTTGAGGGTACCGCTGAGGGCGCCGCTGAGGAAGACGGCGATCGCCGAAAGACGCGTCTCCGCCGCCTCGGCATAGGCTTTTACGAACGCCGCCGGCGTCGGCTGCGAGGTGCTGATCACGCCACCGGATTCAGCGAACAGCTTGTAAAACTCTTCCGGCTGGATTTCGACGCGGTCTATAAAGGAACGGTCCTTGATTTTGAGATGAACCGGCACAACAAAAATCTGATGGCGCTTGATCACCTCTTCCGGCAAATCGCAGGTCGAGTCGGTAATCAGCGCAATGCCGGAACGAGCCGGGCGGCCGATCTTGTTTTCCACCTGCGCCCGCATATCCTCGGTTTTGGTCTTGGCGACCGTTCCAAAGCGCGCCGCAATCGCAAACACCTCCTGCGGCCGATTGGTATGAATGTGAACGCGCACCTTGTGAGGGTTGCCGATGACGATCAACGAATCACCCAACGGCATGAGCTGAGCTTTGATGTGATCGCGATCGATATTTTCGCCGAGAATGAGACACTGGGTACAGTAACGGAACCGCACCGCCTCGTCGGAGCGATGCACATGATGGCGCAGCGCTTCGGCCACCTGCGAACCAAAACTGAGCGCGGCAAATCGGCCGTTTTCGAGGAATTCCTGAATTCCTTCGAGCAGATGAACGAATCCCTGCGCCCCGGCATCCACAACGCCGGCCTTGCGCAGCACCTGAAGCTTTTTCGGCGTTTCGCTCAAAGACTGACGCGCGCGCGCCAAAGCTCCCTTTAAAAGATCGACAAAATCCTCTTTGAGGTGAGCATGTTCTTTGATGTGCGCTGCCCAGTCGCGCATCACCGTCAAAATCGTTCCTTCCTTGGGCTGCGACACGGCTGATTCGGCATAAGCCACGGCGCCCTCGACTGCTTCGGCAAAATCTGTGGGCGCCACTTCGTCCTTTCCGGCGCTGCTTTCGGCCAAACCTTGAAAAAACTGCGCCAAAATCACGCCCGAATTGCCGCGGGCATTCTCCAGCGCCGTATCAGCCAAGGCGCTGCTTACCTCGCTGAACGAATCGTGTTCCACTTCATGGGCGCGTTCGGCGATGGAACGAAGCGTTTCCGCCATGTTGGTGCCGGTATCGCCGTCCGCCACCGGAAAAACATTGATGTCGTTCAGCTCCTCCTGCTTTTGCTCCATTTTGGCTGCGGAGGCAATGATCGAATGCTTGAGCTGACGACCGTTGAGACGAGTAATCGCCGATTTTTTTTCCTTCATACTGCACTCTGACTTCTTTTTCCTATCCGACGCCGCGCCGTTCGGCTAAACGCCGGAAAAGGCATACTTTCTTTAAAAACGCCCCTACTGCCGCACGCGGAGAACGACTGAGAACTCCTAATCAATCCCGACCTCGCTGCCCCAAGTCGTAAAGCCTGCAGACTTGACGTTTCATTTCTTATTCTAATGAATTTAGTCCAAATTCCTCAGAGTTCCAACCGCTTTTTCTCACTTTCAAAGCAAGGAGGCTGATCAGAGGAGGAACCGCGTGCGAAGATAGTGCTTCAGCGGCTGCGCATAGACTCCGGCTGCGGCGAGAGCAATCTGCGTCTGCAGCCAGCCGAGCGGCGTTCCCATATCGAGCCGCTCGCCCTGAACCTCATAGCCGAGGGCTCCTTCGCGCGCAATCAGCTCTGCAAGCGCCGAAGTGAGCTGAATCTCACCGCGTTCGCGCCTGTCCGTTCGTATATGCTCATCCAGGATGTCGAAAATCGTCGGCGTAAGAACATAGATGCCGAAAATAGCGAGGAACTGATCCGGAGGAAGGGTCTCGACCCGCAATTGTCGACGCGCCTCCTCTATCGAGGGCTTTTCGAGGATGGTATGCAGCTCGTACAAGCCTTCGCCGCATGGATTTCCGGCCGCCACACCGAAAAGATGGATTTCTTCCGCAGGCGTACGCTGCAGTCCGAACACCGATTTGCCGGTGCGGCCAAAGACCTCAAGGACCTGCTTCACGCACGAACGGTCGGTGCGCGAAAGATAGACGTGATCGCCGAGCAGCAGCAGAATCGGCGCATCGCCCGCCCATTCGCGACCGCAATAGACCGCATGACCAAAGCCCTTTTGCTCGGTCTGATACAGAAAGGTAAGCCTGGCGCCGATTTGCGCCAATTTAGCCGATTGCTGTTCGGCCCACGGCTTGTCGCGAAAAGCCGGCCGCTCGTTTTCTCTAAGCGGCGTAAAGTGGCGTCGAAACTGTTCCTCCTCGCCCGGCTGGACGATCACGGCGATTTCCTCAATGCCGGCCGCCAGCACTTCTTCAACAATGATCTGCAGCGTCGGCTTGCTGATGCCGTCGCGATCGACCAGCGGAAACATCTCTTTCTGCACCGCATTCGTGGCCGGATAGTGACGCGTCCCTTTGCCGGCCGCAGTAATGAGGGCCTTCGGCCTGGTCATATTACGGTTCCGTCGGGAATCACGGCATCCTTGAGAATGATGACGATCCCGTCGCGAATGTACCACCCTTCCTGCTCGTGGGAATCGTCGAATTCGATCTGATCGCGGTTTTCGATGCGCACATTTTTGCCGATACGGGCGTTCTTGTCGATGATGGCTTTTTTGATGACCGAGCCGCGACCGATGCCGAGCGGAATTGCCTCGTTGCCGTTACTCATTTCCTGTCGACCCGAGCTGTCATAATAGTCGCAACCCATGATCAAAGTATCTTCGATCTGTACGCTGTCGCCCACGATCGTACGGATGCCGAGCAGCGATCGACGAATCTTGGCGTTGGTGATGATGGAGCCCTCGCCGATCATCGATTCGACGATGTCGGCATTGATGAGGCGGATCGGCGGCAGGAAGCGCTGGCGGGTGTAGATCGGCGCACTCTCATCGAAAAAGCTGAACGGCGGATTGGGATAGCGCAGCAGCGCCATGTTGGCGTTGTAAAAAGAGCGGATCGTTCCGATGTCCTCCCAATAGCCCTTGAACAAATAGGCCTTTACCTTCAGCTCATGGATGGCGGTCGGAATGATTTCCTTGCCGAAATCCTTTTGGTTCGGATCGCGGGCCAACAGGTGCCGCAGCACGTCGCTGCGAAAGGCATAGATGCCCATGGAGGCGAGATAGGGCTTTCGCTTTGCCTCATCATCCGACAATCCGAGCGGGCGAGTATCGACCGCCATTTCCTTCAAGGCGTCGCCTTTCGGCTTTTCTCTGAACTCGATGATCCGATTCTCCGCATCGGTTTTAAGGAGGCCGAAGGACGAAGCGCGCTCCTCTTCCACGGCAATGACCGGAATCGTCAAATCAGCGTCGTTCTGGCGATGGTATTCGATGAATTTGCGATAATCCATACGATAGAGGTGATCGCCGGAGAGCACAAGGTATTCGCTAATGTTGTAGCTTTGAATATAACGCATGCACTGCCGCACGGCATCGGCGGTACCCTGAAACCAGCCCATGTTGTCCAGAGTCTGCTGCGCCGCCAATACTTCGACAAAACCTTCACTGAAGGGACCAAAGTGATAAGTCAGGCTAAGATGACGATTGAGGGAGGCAGAATTGAACTGCGTGAGAACATAGATCTTTTGCACTCCCGAGTTGATGCAGTTGCTGACCGGAATGTCGATCAGGCGATACTTTCCGGCGATCGGAACCGCCGGTTTGGCCCGCAGTTTGGTTAGCGGATAGAGGCGGGTTCCCTGTCCGCCGCCGAGGATGATCCCCAGAACATTTCGCATGGCACTCTCCCGCCGAGTAGATGGTTCGCAGTGTGTCGTTTGCGCCGCGCCGTCGGCACCGCATGATCGAAGCGGCTTAAATCAATTGAATCGTTTCCCGAATCGGCGTATATTTCCTGTCGAAAATATACAAGCTTCTCAGCCAAGTGCAACTCTTTTTTTGTGCGGAGGAACCCCTATGAAGCTCTGTTATGAAACGGTCGTGCGGGCGCCCGTAACGGACGCGTTTGCTTTTTACAGCAACATCGCCAACCTCCGGCGAATCACGCCGCCCAATATCAAACTGGAAATCGTGGAAATCGTCGGCAACATGCGCGAGGGGACGCGAATTACCGTCCGAACCGGCCGTTGGTTTGTCGTCTGGGAATGGCGGCTGCGCATCGCCGAATTCGTCCCTAACCGCCGCTTTGTCGATGTGCAGGAAGAAGGCCCCTTTGCGCGATATGAGCATCTGCACGAGTTCCTGCCGCATAACGACGGCACACTGCTGCGCGACACGCTCGATTTTGCGCTGCCGTATGAGCCGTTCAGCGCGCCGATGCGCGATTGGATTCTAAAGCCGCAGTTGGATCGCCTGTTTGCCTTTCGCCATCAGGAGACGCGCCGACTCCTCGAGCGGACATAAAAAAAGCCGCCGAAAGGCGGCTGATGGACTGTGAAATTCCGCCGCGCAGTATTATACCGCGGCGGGCGGATATAAGTCAGGAATATCGACTCAATAGTTCACATCGATAAAGCGCATCCAATCGGGATCATAGATTTCCCCGCGGGCGGTGGAATGAACCAGTTCCAGGTCGTTCATGCTGCGCTTGTCGACAAAGATAAAATCGACCCCACCCTGAATCGAATAGTAGTGCCAGATTTGATATTCGCGCGCATCGCTGCTGGAGGGAAAGCGCTCGATTTCATCCGGCTTGCCGTAAAGCAGCAGCACCCGGCCGCGGTCGCCTTTGTAGCCGTCCTTGAACGGCCCGCGATAGAGCGCATTCGCCATACGCACGCGCGCCAGGTATTCTTCTTTGAACTCGTTGATCGGCGTTCCAGGTGTTGCGTCGCGCGCAGCCCAAAATTCCTTGATAAACTCCCGCTTGCCGGCCAAATTGAGCTTTTTCCAGGTGCTCAGCTCCTCCGGTTTGGCGATGTAGCGCACCCAGTCGAACTCTAAATCCAGCTCTTCCTCCTTCATGACGTCATAGCGGTCGGCGTCGATGCCGGGACTCCCTTGTCCCTGCGACTTTTCCATTGCCTGAAACGCAGCCCCGCCGGCGGCAAAATCATCCGGACGATAGACGAAAAACCGATGCGCTGCCTTTGCCTCTGCACCGGTCTGATGGTCACGCACCTTCACTTCGAGCTGATACGTGCCGGAGACCAAGGTCACGACATTCAAATTCTGCACAAGCACCGAAGACTCGCCCGGCTTGCTGCGAACTTGGGCGGGAAATGTCTTGGCCTCTTTCCCATCCGAATCCAACACCCGATACGTGACAGAGTATTTGCGTCCCTCTTCGCTTTCCCCAGGCGCCAGATTATAGATTTCCGCATAGCAATAAAGAATGGGCATGCCGATGCCATAGACAGCCGCCGGATGCGGGAGTACTTTGAAGCCGTTCTTGGTAAACGAGCCCGCTGCGGCATCACGCTCGATGCTCATCGCCAACTGCAAATCGCTGATGACCAGGCCTTTTTGGTAAGAAACCGCACGGATGGGGAATTTTACGCTTTGTCGACGGTTTTCGCCGAAAAGGTCGGTCAAACGCAGTTCGAGCTGATACTCGTCCGGCGGAACGGTAAACGCTCCGATAATGGGAATGGTCATGTTCAAAGCGTGCGTGTCGAGCGAATCAAGGGTATCGCGCGAGCGCCAAATACGGTTCTGCAGAACCTGCCCTTGCCGGGAAATCTCGGCCTCGACCAAAAACTCGGCCGCAAATTTGTTTCCCTCTTCCTCGAGCCGTTTAAAGGTGAGTACTTTGCGGTCCAAGGCGGCATAAAACTCGAGGTAGACGAGCGAATCGGCGGCGCGAAATGAGGCATAATCAGCGGAAAAATAAAAACGGATTTGGCGCGCCTGGTCTGATTCGTCATCAGCGGACAAAATCGTTGCGCCAAAGAGCATGGCAGCCAGACAGTAACGCATGAATTTCATACCAACTCCCATAGTCATAAAATCAGGCCGCATACTTTTCGGCCGTTTCAAATTTAACCGAAACAACCTGCGACACGCCTTCCTCCTCCATCGTCACGCCGTAGAGCTGATCGGCGACGCGCATCGTGAGCTTGTTGTGCGTCACGACGATGAACTGCGTGTTCTTGGAAAACTCGCGCAACGCCGCGGCAAACCGTTCGACGTTCTTGTCGTCCAGCGGCGCATCCACTTCATCGAAAATGCAGAAGGGACTGGGCTTGACTAAATAAATGGCAAGCAACAGCGAGACGGCGGTCAGCGATTTTTCGCCGCCCGAGAGCAGCTGCAGCGACGCCGGTTTTTTACCACCCGGTGCCGCATAAATATCGATTTCCGCCTCCAGCGGATCGTCGCCTTCCCGCAATACCAGCGTTGCGCGACCTCCTTCAAAAAATGTCTCGAACACTCGATTGAAATTTTTCTGCACCTGCTCGAATGTCGCCAAAAAGCGCTCGCGCGCCGTTTTATTGATCAGCTCAATCGTCTCGGTCAAGTTTTCCCGCGCCTTGAGAAGATCTTCGCGCTGAGCGTTGAGAAAATCGTAGCGCTCTTTTTCCTGCTCGTATTCTTTCAGCGCCAGCAGATTGACCGGTCCCATACTCTTGAGTCGTTCCTTTAAATCGGCTGCCGCGCTGCGCGCCGCCTCGACATCAAATTCGGAATCGATCGGCTCGCGCCGCAGGTCGTGTTCATACTCTTCCCTGATGCGGCTGACAAGATTCTCGGCGCGCATGCGCAGCTCGCTTATGCGCAGCTCGAGCTGGTGCACAGAATCAGCCAAGGATTGGCTCTGCCGCCGCAGCTCGCGGATGACCTTTTCCATCTCGTCGGCGCGGACGTTGGTTTGATACTGTTGCTCGCGCAGCTCTTCCAGTCGCGCCCGCGAAGCCTCGATCTGCCTCGACAGCTCTTCAATATGACCGCGATACTCTTCATTAACAGCGGCCAGCTCTTCAACTTCCTGCGCGGCGCGAAGACTCTCCTCGTCACGCTGCTCGATCATCCGGCGCGTCTCGTTCAGCTGCTGCCGCACCGAATCGCTGCGGCGAAGCTCCGCATCGTACTCGCTCTGCAGCTTGGCCACAGAGATCTGGATTTTTTGCATCCGCTCGCCGACGCGGTTAACTTCCGCCTCCAGGCTGCGGAACTCTTCCTCCATACCCTGCAGCTTTTGTGAAACCGCTGCCCGACGCTCCTGCAGCGAGCGCGAGTCGCTGTCCTGCAGCTGCAGACTGCGACTCAACTCAGCGGCGCGCGCCATCAGGTCATCCTTTTCCTGCTGCGCCCGGCTCTGAGTTTCTCTGAGCCGACTCTCTTCGAACGCCAGCCTGCCGACCTCCAAACGAACAGCGGACAAATAAGTTTCCAATTCTTTGACTTCATGCGCCCATATGGCGGCTTGCTCTCGGCCGTGGCGTTCTTCTTCCGCTTTTGCGGCGATCTGCGCCTTTCTCCGCTCACAGGCCGACTGCAGCCCTTCGATCTCCTGCGCCAGCTGCTGCAGCTCTTCCTGGCGGCCGACAATATCCGATTGACGTTTGCTGTGACTGCCGCCGCGGATGACGCCCCAATGCCCGCGCACCTCGCCGCTCAGGGTCACAATGTTGATATGCTGCTTTTTTAATCGATCGAACAGACGATCTGCCGTCTCCAAGTCCTGAACCACAAGAAAATCGCCCAGCAGTACATCGACGACCGGTCGATATTTGCTTTCGCAGCGCACCAGCTCGTTCGCCCACCCGACCACACCGAGATCCTCGACGTCGGGATGCGCAGGCAAATCGGCATTGAGCTGATCCAAAGGCAAAAAGGAGACAAATCCCTTGCGGTCCTGCTGCAAAAGCCCGATTCCGGCATATGCTGTGGCCGTGTCTTTGACGATCAGGTACGCGGCCGCTTCACCCAACGCCGAAGAGATCGCCGTTCGATGCTCCTGCGATACGGTAATCACATTGGCCACCGCCCCTTCCGGAATAAAGTGGTCGGACTGCACCGTCGCAAGGAACCGCACTCCGGAGGGATAGTCCTGGTAGCTCTCCATGATCTTGCGGATCATCTCGGCGTTGTTTTCGAGAACTTCGATACGGTTGCGATCCTGCAGATCGAGCTTGTTGAGGCGGTCGAGCGCCGTGTGTGCTTCTTCGGCGCGCTGCGAGCTCTCCGCCAGCCGCTCGCGTGCGTGGGCGAGCTTTCCCGCCAGCTCCGTTTCTTTGGCGCGGGCAACCTGCAGTTCGCGACTAACCACCTCCAGTCGATCGTCGGCTTGCGCTAATTCCGCCGAAAGCTGCTCCAGCCGCCGCGACAATCCCTCTTCGGTAGCGCGCAGACGCTCGCCTTCGTTCTGCTTTTTGGAGAGCGTTTCGGTCAACATCAGCAGCTCCGTCTCGGTCTGCTTGATTTCCGCACGCTTGGCGTCGTACAACGCCCGCAGAGACTGATATTCGGCATTGACTTTCTCAAGCTCCGCCTGGGCAGTTTCGAGCTGCCTTTTGGCTTCTCGTGCGGCAAAGGCGGTCTCATCATGCGTCTGCTCCAGCTCGCCGAGGCGCTCGACCAGGCCGACACGCTCCTTTTGATAGCGCTCCTGCATCTCATTCAACGTGCGAATGCGCTCGCTGTTCACCAACACCCGCTCTTCCAGTTTTTGCGACTCGCGTGTGAGCTGATTCAGCCGATTCTGCTCCTCAGTAAGTGCTTTTTCCTGATTCAATAGCTGCGCGCGCAGCGCCTCATAGCCGGCATCGTGGGAAGCAAGCTCCGCCGCCGCCTTTTCCCGATCGTCGATCGACAGCGCGAGCGTCGTTTCCAACGGCTCCAGTTCGCTCAGCAAACGCGAATATTCATGCGTCGCCGTTTGAATTTCCAGACGGCGCAGCTCGCCGGCAATTTCCTGATAACGTTCCGCTTTGGCCACCTGGCGCTTGAGACTGCGGACGTTTTTTTCCACCTCGGAAAGAATGTCCTCGACGCGTACCAAGTCCTTTTCGGTGGCCTCAAGCTTTTTAAAGGTCAGCTTGCGCCGTTGTTTGAATTTGGTAATACCGGCTGCTTCCTCAAAAATGCGGCGCCGTTCCTCCGGCTCGCCGTTCAATATCTTTTCGATCTGCGGCAGCTCGATGACCGAATACGAATTACCGGTGATGCCCGTGTCCATGAACAGATCGAGGATGTCCTTCAGCCGCACCGGATTGCCGTTGATCAAATATTGACTTTCTCCGGATCGGAACAGCCGGCGCGTGATCAGCACTTCGCTGTAATCGACCGGCAGGAGATTGCGCGTGTTTTCCAGTTTGATGGAGACTTCGGCCATGCCGACCGCCTTGGCGGCGGCCGAGCCGTTGAATATGACGTTGTCCATCTTTTCGCTGCGCAGAGCGGAGCTGCGCTGCTCGCCCATCACCCAGCGTATGGCGTCGACAATGTTGCTTTTGCCGCAGCCGTTCGGCCCGACAATGGCGGTTATGCCGTCATGAAAGACGAGATTCGTTTTTTTGGCAAATGATTTGAATCCGACGATGTTCAGTTCTGTGAGTTTCAATGCAGCCTTGAAAATTATTATAACGATGAGCGGTTACGGGACGCGCTCGCACGTCCCCCGGTAAATTTTGCGGGGTGCAAATTACATCTCTGAGGCTAAAAAAACAAGCTGTTTTTCCCGACCCTTCATTGGAGCAGAGTTTTACCCTTGACAACGCGAAAACCGTCGGCATTGATAAAAGCGACCGAAGGTTCTTCTTCGGATTGTGCGCGAATGGCGGCGCACCCCACGTCACCGTTTCGATTGACGGCGATGAACTTGACGTTAAAGTTGATCTTGCCGCCGCGGTTGATCTCGACAATACGGCGACAGGCTTCCAGGCAGGCCTCTTCCGGCGATCGGCCTGCGCGCATGAGCTCCACCACCATAAAACTGCCGCAAATGCGGATGACCTCTTCGCCGCGCCCCGTGGCGCCCGCCGCGCCGACCTGATTGTCCACGTACAGTCCGGCGCCGATGATCGGCGAATCGCCGACGCGGCCCGAAATCTTCCAAGCCAGGCCGCTGGTGGTGGTAATGCCGGCAATCTCGCCGTTGGGGCCGATGCCGAGCACATTGATCGTGCCGGTCGGCCGCGGCCGCAGCTCGTACTTGCCGTCGGCCGGCGGCAGCCAGTCGTCCTCATCGCTGAGGTTTTCCTTCCAGCGCAGCCACGCCAACCGCGCCTCTTCGGTCAGCAAATTTTGCTCCTTAAAGCCGTGCATCAGCGCGAACCGCTTGGCTCCGGCCCCCACGAGCTGAATGTGGTCGGTGCGCTCCATAACCAGTCGCGCCACCGAGCTGGGCGTAGCAATGTCCTCCAGCGCCATCACGGAACCGCACTTGTGCGTCGGGCCGTACATCACGCTTGCATCCAACTGCACCACCCCGTCCTCGTTGGGCAGGCCGCCGAGTCCCACCGACTGATCCTCCGGATCGAGTTCCACGACATTGGCGCCCTTTTCACAGGCGTCAAGAATACTGCCGCCTTGTTGCAAAACCTGCCAGGCGGGTTCCAACACCTTTCTTCCCCAGTACTCGCCGCGGCTGCAGAGGAGGATCGGCCTGCGAGGGGAGGCTGCGGCCGTCAATCGCGGCGCCCACGGCAGCATCGCCGCCAATCCTGCACCGGCTAAAAAGTTCCTTCTGCTGACGTTCATCGACACTTTCTCCCTATGTGCGTCGTATCTGATCACTCTAATTGTCTTTCACTCTGCGCCGGATATTGTCAGACGTTCCCATCATCTTATTTCCACTCTCTAACGGCGCGTTCCGCCGCGCGCAGCAGCGGCTTGACGGACACCGGCTCACCGACGGCGACGCGCATCCAGGCGTCGGGCGTCAGACGCCCAAGCCTGCACATCCGCTCCATCTCCTGCGCCAAGTTCTTGCCCTGCAGATGCTCCTCGATCTGCTGCATGATCGCGTGACCCAAAAAATAATCCGGCAGATACAGCCCGTAGGCAATCATGTGCGAATAGATCGCCAATATCACCGAGTCTTTGACGCCGATGAGAGGATAAAAGAATTCGTTCCACACCTCTTTGGCGATTTGCAGGACGGCGGCCTGCACTTCCGTCGGCGATGCGGCGGGATGATCGTAAAGCCAATGCCACAACCGCATATCGACCAAGCCTACGCCGCCGATTTCGCACGTCGACCAAAAGGCGTCAAGAACCTGCGAAGGGCGATCGTCGGCCGCGGCAGGCGAGATTCCCAACAGCTGCAGATCGCGCGACTGAAAGACAAAGGCAAAGGCCTCGGTAAAGGCCGTGTTGGGCACGCCGCTGAGAAGATAGTGGTCCATGCGGTTGAGCGAAAAAACCTGTTCCACGTTGTGGCCAAGCTCATGCACGGCGATGTTGTACCCCTTGTAGGTCATGCCGGTTGGCGCTATGCGGGTGCGCAGGTGAGCGTTGTCCTCACGGCGGAGGGCGCCGCTCGCATGTCCGGCCCCGCGCGCCGGATCGACGGTAATTTTGCTCTGCAGAAAAGCCGCCGTTTCGGTATCGAATCCGAGACCAGTGAGGATGGACGACATTCCCTGCTGAAAAGCAGCGACGTTCGGGTACTTGGCCTTGACGATCCGATCGAGTTCCGTTGCATCCAAACGGCTGCGCGGCTTAAAGCCGTCGTACCAGATGTCGAACGGCTGCAGCGGTCGATTGAGACGCCTGCGAATGATGCCGGCGACCTGCTTGGTAGTCGGCGAAGTGAGCACCTCGCGGATCATCGCCTCGACCTGCTCTTCGGACAGCTCGCGGTCCTTTTTGAAGCGACGGTCGATCTTGGTCGGTAAAAGCGGAGAAAACTGATCCAGCTGCTGCTCAGCGTGAAAGATCGTCAACAGCTTTTCGTATCGCGCGCCGCCTTCAGGAGTTGGGCTGACCGGCTGGTTGCTGCGATAAAGGCGATTGTTTACCGGATCCCAATCGCATTCATCGCTGTTGATAACCTGCTTGGGAATCTCTTGGCGGATGATGCGATCCATGACCGCGTAGATCAGCTGCTGCTTCGGCAGGCCGTCGGCTGAAGCGTATTGGCTCTTGATCTCGTCGCGTAATCCCCAATGCGAAATAAGCTTGAGTTCAGGCGGGAAAAGCCGTTTCCCCTTCGGGTCCAATAGCCTGCCCATAAAAATGTTATAGTTGGCGATATAGTCGTCGGCCTGCACATAGGCGCGCGAGAGCTCCTGCGCGACCTCCGGAGGAATGCGCGTGTCAAAAGCGTCGGCGAGCCGCGCCCGCGCCCATTCCCCGCGACTCCACTTCGGACCCAGTGCAAGCTTTTCTTCGAGTGAATAAATGGGGAAATTGAGCAGAACGACAAAGCCGATCTTTTTCTGAAACAGATCCTCCTGCAGGTGTGCAAAAGGATCGTACTCGGCAAAGAGATAGTCGACGCGCAGCAGCGGCAGGCTGTCCTGGTCCAGTTCGAGCGGCGCTTTCAGCTCGCGGCCGACCTCGTGCGCATGCCCCCATAGGATTTCGAGGTTCCGTTCCATACGCTCGAAAAGAAGGCGAAGCGATTCGGTGTCGGCGACAAAATGGTCGAGACAGAAATTTGAAAACTGCTCCGCGTCGCCGTCCGTTTCGCGCCATAGCGCCGCGCATTGCCGCACCCCCCTTTCGATGCGAAAACGGTGCGCTTCCCCATAACGTTTTAAAAGCTCGGTTTCGACGCGCAAAGGGATCGCCGCATCCATAGCCGCTCCCGTCATCGGCGCCGTCAGCAGCAGCGCCGAGAGTAATAAATTGATCATTCAGCTTCTCCGTTCCTCAATATGGTCGAGCCTGTCTGTTACGGCTGTCGATAAGATGAGAGTCCTCAGTTCCAGGAACCCTGTGCCGTGATAACGTTGCCGTTGTATTCGATCCAGCTGCCGCTGCCGTCGGCGTTCCAGCTAAAGCTCTGCACCAGCACGAAAACGCCGTTGACCAACTGTTCGATTTTTAGAGTTCCCGAATGATCGGTGTTGATTTGGCCGGTGAAGCGGCTCCCCGCCATAAACGAAGGCGCCTCCACCTGGAAGATCAGCTCATTGGCCGCGCCCAAAGACCAGACAAAAGAGGCGGCGATCGTCGTCCCAGGGGGAACAAAAGAGGTGAACGAACCGCTGCGTTCGTTTTTGGCCTGCTCGGCGCGCACGCCCAGCCAATTGGTTACAGCCTGATCGTTTCTCTTGCCGCTATAGTACACTTCCCAAAGATACTTATCACCTACCGCTTTAATCTTGACGGTGATGGTCGCCTCGCCCTCGACCCAAGAGTACTCCCACGGCCCATCGCCTTCGGCCTCAACTGCTTTGCGCAGGTTCGGCGGCAGGAAATAGTTCGGCAGCGAAGCGCTCAGCGCATTGGCTAAGCCCATATAATAGGCAACCATTTGCGCATGCGCATCGCTGGAGGCGGCCAGCTTGGCAGGCACGATGATCGAGTGGGTTTTGAAGCGCGGGGCATCGGCCGGAACGGTCGGGCCGGTCGGCGTCGAAGTCGACTCTTTTTTGCCGCAACCGGCGACGAACACTGAAAGCCAAAGCAACAAGATCAGCTTTTTCATGGGTCTCGCTCCTTTACAATTAAACCTTTAGGCGACGAGGGCCGAACAACAGCGTTCCCAACCTGACAAGGGTAGCGCCCTCTTCGATCGCCACCAAATAGCTGTCGCTCATGCCCATTGATAATATTTCCATTTGCAGATGCGGAATCTGCAACGCCTTGATCTGCAGGAAAATTTCCCGTGTCAGCCGAAAATAGGGCCGCATGGCTTCGGGATCTTCGAGCAGCGGGCCCATCGTCATCAGGCCGCGCACCTCCAGGTTCGGCAGCTCGGCTGTGCGTCGAGCAAGCTCCACAACCTCTTCCGGCAACGCTCCGCTCTTGTTCGGCTCGCGGCCGCTGTTGACTTCGATCAGAACCGGCATACGTTTGCCGATCGCCGCGCAACGCCGATCGAGCGCCGCCGCCAGCTCGAAAGAATCGATCGTTTCGATCAAGTCAAAGAGTTCGACGGCCTTGTTGACTTTGTTTTTCTGCAGATGGCCGATGAGATGCCACTGCACCGGCCCGACAACCTGGGGTTTGATCTGCTGCGCTTCCTGCACATAGTTATAGCCGATGATCCGCACCCCGGCATCCACGGCCGCCTGCACCTCATCGGCTGTTCGCGTTTTGGCCGCCGCCTCGACGGTCACATGCGGCGGAATCGTCGCCAAAACCGAGCGAATATGTTCGACAAGTTGTTGATGCTGCATATTAGAATATCGTCTCAGTTCCTCAATCGCGGCACAAAACAGCCGTTTTCTTGTCTTTTTTAATAATCGGGCAAGCTTGCAATCTGCTCCTTCGTCTTCAGATGCTTTGCGAGTCGAAACGCGCTGCAAAAATTAAAATAGCATGAATCCCAAAATTTTCAAAAAAGGATTTTGCCGTGCATAAACGGGCAAAGTGCTTTTGTTTTTGAGACCTATGCACGCTGCATGGGCGGATTGCTTATTGGCCTTTCCCTTCTGCTTTTTTTCAAAATCCATAGACGGCAGCGCCGCCTTCGGCAACCCTTGTCTCAATCGAACGGAACTCTTTACAAACGCTACGACAGGCCGACAATCTCGCCGTTTTCATCGATATCAATGCGCTCACCGGCCGGCGAAGTGGGCAGCCCCGGCATGGTCATCATGTCGCCGAGGATCGGATAGAGAAAACCGGCGCCGGCGGCGGCGCGCACCTCGCGTACGTGAATGAGAAAGTCGCGCGGCCGCCCCTTGAGCTTGGGATCGGCCGAAAGCGACAGGTGCGTCTTGGCCATGCAGATCGGCAGGCCGGAGAGACCAAGGTCTTTGTACAGCTGAATTTGGCGCCGCGCCTCCACGCTGTACTCCACTTCGCCGGCGCCGTATATCTGCTTGGCAATGGTCTCGATCTTTTTTTCGATACTCCAGTCAAGCTCGTACAAGTGATGAAAGTTCGACGGTTTTTCACATGCCTTCACCACCGCGTGCGCCAACGCTTCACCGCCGACGCCGCCCTTGGCCCACAGCTCGCTCTCGACCGCCTCTTCCGCTCCCGCTTCCACCGCGGCGCGCCGGATGACGGCCAGCTCTTCCTCCGCGTCGCTGTCAAAACGATTGATCGCCACAACCACCGGCACGCCGTGCAGCCGCACGTTTTCGATCTGCTTGACCAAATTACCGAGGCCCTCCTCAACCGCCTGCGGATTGGGTTTGAGCAGCTCCTCATCCAACGGCTTCCCGGCCACGACCTTGTATCGGCCGCTGTGCATCTTGAGGGCGCGCACCGTGCACACCAGCACCGCGGCGTCGGGCGCCTTTTCCATCTGCCGACATTTGATGTTGAAAAACTTTTCCGCGCCGATGTCGGCGCCAAAGCCGCTCTCCGTCACTACGTATTCGGCCAGCCGCAAACCGATTTTGTCGGCCAAAATCGAACTGTTGCCGTGCGCAATATTGGCAAACGGACCGGTATGAACGAACACCGGCGTATTCTCCAACGTTTGAATAAGATTGGGTTTGATCGCCTCGCGCAGCAGAACGGTCATGGCGCCGGCCGCCTTTAGACTTTCGGCGGTTACCGCTTCTCCCTCTTCGGTGAACGCGACAATAATGCGCGACAATCTCCGGCGCAGATCGTGAATGTCGTGCGACAGTCCCAGCACTGCCATCACCTCGCTGGCGGCGGTGATGTCCCACTTGCTTTCGCGCAGGGGACCGTTCGCGCGGCTGCCCATGCCGACCATGACCTGCCGCAGGCACCGATCGCTCATGTCCACTACGCGCGGCCAGGTGATGCTGTAGGGATCGATACGCAGGGCGTTGCCGTGAAAAATGTGATTGTCAAGAAAGGCGGCCAGCAGATTGTGCGCCGCGCTTACCGCATGCATATCACCCGTAAAGTGCAGGTTAAAGTTTTCCATCGGTACAACCTGGGAATAGCCGCCGCCGGCGGCGCCGCCTTTGATGCCGAAAGTCGGCCCCATCGACGGCTGGCGAATGGCGCTGACCGCTTTTTTGCCGATGCGGTTGAGCGCCATGGACAGCCCGATGGTGGTGACGGTTTTACCTTCGCCCAACGGCGTCGGTGTAATAGCCGTTACGACAATGTATTTTCCCAATGGACGATCGGCAATGCGTTGAAGAATCGAGAGGTTGATTTTGGCAATGACATTGCCGTAGAGATCCAACTCTTCTTCGCGGATGCCCAAACCGGCGGCAATCTCTTTGATCGGTTTAAGCGAGGCGCGTTTGGCGATTTCGAGGTCGCTTAACATGACTGTACTCCCCATGGAATCGTTTCATTTGGCGGTCTTTAGAGGTACTTAGAAATCTTTGCCGAGAATGAGCTCCTGACCGACGGCCGTCGGCAACGTAACGACTTTATCGACATAGCGCACCGTACACGGCCTGCCGGCGTTCGAAACGATGCGCGCCGCCGTCAATTGACCGTCGCGCCATTCCAGGTCCACGGTAAAATTGCCGCGTGCTTTTAGACCACAGACGCGACCGTGCCGCCAGGAAGGCGGCAGAGCGGGCAACAGATGTATTTCGCCGGCATGGCTTTGCAGCAGCATCTCGGCAATGCCGGCGGTGCCGCCGAAATTGCCGTCGATCTGAAACGGAGGGTGCGTGTCGAACAGATTCGGCAAAGTTGACCTTTGCAATAACAACTGCACATGTTTTCCGGCTTCAGCGCCGTCGAGCAGTCGGGCGTAAAAATTGATGATCCAGGCGCGACTCCAGCCGGTATGACCGCCGCCGTGCGACAGCCGCTTTTCGATGGTTTTGCGCGCCGCTACGAACAGCTCCGATGTCTGCGGCGTGATCTGCGTCGCCGGATGCAGGCCGAACAGATGCGAGATGTGTCGGTGCCCCGGCTCCTGTTCTTCATAGTCTTCGATCCATTCCATGATGGTGCCGTCCTTGCCGATGCGCGTCGGCGGCAGCTTGGCGAGGGTCTGTCGACAACGTTCCTGGAAGGCTTGATCCGCGCCGACGACGGGCGCCGCCGCCACGCAGGCGTTCAAAAGCTCGCGCACGATCTGAATATCGATCGTCGCCGAATAGGTCAACTGATACGCTTTGCCGTCCTCGGGCAGAATGTAGGCGTTCTCCGGCGACATCGACGGCGCGGCAGCCAGGTAACCGTTTGGATCCGGCACTAAAAAATCGAATATAAACTCGGCCGCGCCTTTCATCAAAGGCCAGGCTTTGTCGCGTAAATAGTCTTCATCTTGAGTAAACAGATAATGCTCCCAAAAGGTCAGCGTCATCCAGGCGCCGGCAAGCGGCGAAGTTCCCCATTGAATGCCGTCCATCAGCCCAGTGCGACCGAAAGGATCGGTCAGGTGATGCATGTTCCAACCGCGAGCGCCGTACATGCTTTTGGCGGTGCGGCTCCCGGGCGTCATCAACTTGAGGAAAAATTCCGTCAGCGGTTCGACGGTTTCCGGCAGAGCGGTCACCTCGGCCGGCCAGTAATTCATCTGCAGATTGATGTTGGTGTGAAA
>JAPDQV010000024.1:19889-31550 GCA_034505495.1 candidate division KSB1 bacterium
TAATGCTCGTTCCAGATGCCCTGCAGATTGGCAGGCAGAACGCCCGGCGTCCGCGAGCTTCCCAACAATAAATACCTTCCGTACTGAAAATAAAGGGCAACCAGCCCCAAATCCTCTTGGCCGGCAATGACACGCCGCAGACGGAGATCGGTCGGAAGCGTATCGGGTTCGGCCTCGCCCAGTGTCATCGTGACTCGGTTCATGAAAGCGGCATGATCAGCGATATGCCGCTGTTTGAGCTCGTCATAAGGCCGCCGCTGCGCTGCTTCAAGGATTTGTTCGCAGATCTTGTTCGGCGACTTGTTGCGGTTGAAGGAAAGGAGATCTCGACTGTAATCTGTGGCGGCAGTAAGCAGCAGGGTCACTGCGTCGGCTTTTTCGATTTTAAGATGGTTCTCAACCGCCTGAACTCGGCCGCCTTGATTCAAAACCTGCAGTCTGGCAGCAAAGCGCATGTGGGGACCGCCCGGGCCGCGTTTCGGATCATCGGCATCCATGATTTGACCGGTCAGAAGCAGCTGCTGATCAACCGCAAGGGTTTTAGCATCATGAGACCGTTCAAGACGAAGATCGAAACTGAGGGCAGCGGGACGGTCCGCGGTCAAGCGTATGACGACCAGATTGTCAGGCGCCGAGGCGAAAACTTCACGGCGAAATCGCACGCCGTTGAGCTCATATTCGACCGAAGCGATGCCGGTAACCAAATCAAGTTGGCGCCGATACTCAATCGGTTCTCCTTCTTCGCCAAAGTCCAGCATCAGATCTCCCAGCGTCTGATAGGAACGAATGTTCGGCGGCGTGCCGAGAAGCGTCTTTTCCGCCAGCTTGACGGCTTTTTCAATTTCGCCGCGGAAAAGTAATTCACGCAGCTTTGCTAAATTTTTCAGAGCTTCCGGATTGTTGTTGTCGACCGGGCTGCCGGACCATAGCGTTTCTTCATTCAACTGCAGCCGCTCACGCCGAAATCCGCCGAAGACCATGGCTCCCAAACGGCCGTTTCCGATCGGCAAAGCCTCGATCCATTTCTCGGCAGGCTGCCGATACCACAATTGCAGCTGAGTCGGCATACATTCCTGCGCCGCCGCTGCCGCAACCAAACAAACTCCCAACCAAAATACCCGCATAAACCTTTCCTTCCGTTTAAAAGGTAAAAAATTACCGGCGTTGCCCTCTGGAACTCCTTTCAGACGAGGCCCGCCTGCATCCAGCATCGTTCCGATCAGAAACGATCATCTGCTTTTGCCGCGCTTTGCCGCGCAAAGATTTCTCAACAAACAGCCTTGCCCCCGTAAAGGGATCTTTTTCGGCAACGTACATCACGCTGCCCCAGGTTCCGGGCGTCGGCGTAAAGATCTGCACCTGCTCGGGCGTCAGCCTGAGCTCGCGGCCGACGAACCGCTTAAGGCGCATCATCTCCGCATCGCTGCAGCCCGGAAAGGCGGCGATCAAATAGTAGGTGAGAAACTGCTGTTTTCCGGCGGCTTTGGAATAGTGTTCAAACCGCCGCTTAAATTCGAGTAACGTGGACACGGCCGGTTTGTTCATCAGGGTCAGCACGCTCGGCTCACTGTGCTCAGGGGCAACCTTGAGCTGTCCGGAGACATGATGCGCAGCCAGCTCGTGCAGGTAAGCGTCACCGAATTCCGTATCGGCCGATAAGAGATCATAACGAATCCCCGAAGCGACGAACACCTTTTTAACCTTCGGCAGTCGGCGTATCGCCCGCAGCAATTCGATTTGTCGGCGATGGTTCGGCTTTAGGCGGGGACAAACCTCAAGCCCGATGCAGCGCCGATCCAGGCAGACGCCTTTGGTCCATTTGCGGTCGCACTCAAAGCCGTACATATTGGCCGTGGGGCCGCCGAGATCGCTGATCACGCCGCGAAAGCGCGGATGCCGCGTCAGCGCCTCGACTTCGCGCAGAATCGACGCCTCGCTGCGGGAAACGACGGTGCGCCCCTGATGGACAGCGATGGCGCAAAACGTGCACTCGCCGTAGCAGCCGCGGTGAGTGGTGATGGAAAAACGGATCGTCTCGAGCGCCCTGACCTCTCCCTGCAGTCGGTGAAAAGGGTGCAGTTCGCGCTCATAATCCAGCTCATAAATCCGGTCCAGCTTTTCGGGCGACGGCAGCGGTGCCGGCGGATTATGAATGAAAAATCGGTCGCCGTGTTGCTGAAACAGACCGCGCGCACTGAGAGGATCCTGGTTGCGATAAAAAAGATGAAACATGTCGATAAACGCATCGACATCGGCTGCGACTTGCTCAAAAGAAGGCAATTCGACGAATTCAGTCGGCGGCTTTTTGTCAATATAACAGAGGCCGCGGATTCGGTGCCAATCTTCGCCGCGGCGCAGCGCCTGCGCCAGCTGAAGGGCGGTCTGTTCACCCATGCCGTAGATCAGAACGTCCGCCTTGGCGTCGAATAGGATCGAGCGCCGAATCGAATCCGACCAGTAGTCGTAATGGGCAACCCGCCGCAGTCCCGCCTCGATGCCGCCGAGAACGATGCGGGCGCCTTTGCAGTAGCGGCGGATGAGGTTGCTGTAAACGATGACGGCGCGGTCGGGTCGGCGATTGTTGACGCCGCCGGGCGTATAGTCGTCGCTGCGCCGACGCTTGTTCAGAGCGGTATAATTGGCGACCATGGAATCAATGCAGCCGCCGGTAACACCCCAAAACAGCGTCGGCTCGCCGAGACGGAGAATGTCTTCGTCGGTATCCAGTCGCGGCTGGGGAATCACACCGACGCGAAAACCGTGCGCCGCCAACCATTTGCCGATCACCGCAATGCCGACATGCGGACTATCGATGTAAGCATCGCCGGTCACCAGGATAACGTCGCAGGCTTCCCAGCCCAACGCCTTCATCTCCTCCCGCGTCACCGGCAGAAACATGTCCGTCGCCCTGTTTTCATCAGCAGAAATATAAGAAAAGCGGCGGCATTATGCAGGGAATTTTATCGAATTCGGCAAAGCGAAGAGAGGATTTGTCGGGGACGGACTTATAAATTGGAAAACGGAAAAAATTTTTTGTGTCTACAATTCGGATGAACCCGCGATCGGATCGCCTATACTGTTGTTTAGGGGAGGCAATGACCCGACCTTGAGCTGTATCCAGTATGACACCGTCAACGAGTTTTATTCTTTTCGGTTATTTCGCCCGATAAGCCGCAGTATTTCTTTCGGTTTTTTCTCGAACACCTTTTGTAAGAATAAGCCATATGCGCAAAAAATAGCAATTCCGACAACGTAAAAAATAATATGGAGGCTTGAACATCATGCATGCTAAGGTTCGGGGAATACAAAATCGAAAAGCGTTTCAATATATGCGTCATCTCGAAATCGACGGTAAAACGGAATGAGTGATCCAAACCTTAATGAAAATTCGGCACTGAAAAAACGCCGTCGCGAATTGCGAAAAGGAATGCATCCAATATCTATAGAATCGCTGCTTTTTCGAACCGCGTGTCTAATTCAACGCCCCTTCCCCTATTAGAATTCGATAAATATGTTTTATTCCCAACGATTATAGTAGAAGCTTAAACTTTTAATGTCTCACCTAAGAAAGGCAACAGAATGGACGTAACATTGCAAATGAACATATTCATGAAAAATTTTCTTGACAATATCAGACAAAATGATAAATTAATTTCCGACTGATTAGTCGGAAATACTGGTTACTAATATATTATTTATAATTGTTTATTTATATATTTTTCAGCAGATTTTTATAATTCAGCAGCGTTAATTATTGAAGGAGCGACCGCAAAAGAAAGCTGCTTTACTTTTCGTTCTTTGACAATCAAAAACCCCATAATCATCTTGAGGCGACTGCACACCATTTTGATCAAACCGGCCAATCAATAAGCAGGTTGTCTATGGCCGACCTCTTTAGACAGGGTATGTGATAAACAGCTAAGACTTTCCTACCGCAGATTGGAACCTCCCATGAGTTGAAATGCTTCTCATTCCCTGCAGATGAGTTTAAGTCGAAGGCATATTACCGGCATCAATTTTTCCGTCAAAGGACTATTTGACGCTCATGTGAATATTGCGGATTTCCAAAATGGATTGCAGAATGATTCGACCATCAGGATTTTGGGCAGCAATCTTGAAAGCAAATTATGCTTCCAACCTATTCCTATTATTTTTGATTTGCAAACCATATAGCCGGCTTATTTAATATAGCTATCTCAAATTAGAAAACATCTTCAAGGCAGCATAATTCAGCCAAAATTTCATCGCGGTCTGCTGCAACGAGTTTTAACAAAAATGACAACAATTCAGATTTTTTCTATAGGCCGAATAAATTCAAACGAGTTATCCCAACAGCCGGACGTAGGATTCTTTGGTAAAGCATTCTAGAACGGCAAAAACGAAAACACAGCCGGTAACCGTGTAACGGCTTAGGGCTCGCACTAAAAAATTAACTCGATTGTTACTTTTGCAAAATTTCATTTAGAAACAGCTAATTATTAAAACAACCTCTTAAAGATCGTGACAGCGCAAATGTATGTAAAATCTCAAAAAGAAAAGAAACGACGCAAAATTTTAAAAGCGGCAATCAAGCTTTTTGCAGAAAAAGGCTTTCATCAGACTACAATCGACGATATTGCCGACGCTGCCGGAATTGGCAAAGGAACGGTCTATGAATATTTTAACAGCAAAATCGATTTTGTGAATGAAATCTATAAAATCTATTGCACGCCTAGTCAAAAAATGCAAATGCGGCTTAAAACGAATGACGTATCACCGCTTGAAAAAATACAAACGCTTTTGCCGATGCTTCTGTATGATATGAATACCAATATGAATCTGAACAGAATCGTACTGCAGTTGTGGCTGGAGAACGGCGCAGCAGCAAAAGAAGCGGGCATGGATATGGCAAAATTATATCGGGATGCACGGCTGCAAAGTGAATCTCTATTAAAAGCTGCGATAGATGCGGGCCAAATCAGAAAAGATATCCCCGAGTTTACGTCCATGATTATCCTGGCCATTTTGGAAGGATTAAGCCTGCAGCTGCTGGCTGAACCCGATTCTTATGACCTGGACAAGTTATCAGACTCTATTCTTGACTTTATTCTTAACGGAATAAAAAATAATTAATTCATTGCCGATCAAACCGTGAGGAACAAAAATGAAAAACAACACATCTTTGCGGATTGTAACCTTATTGTTCTTTGTCTTGGCATCGCATGCAATTAGCCAACAAAGCATTACGCTGAAAGATATCTTCGGCGGTTCTATTTATACAGCCGCAAAAGGCGGTAACCATCTTGTGTTCTCACAGGACAGATCGCTGAAAATTGCCGTACTGCAAAATGACATTCCGAAAATCGTTTCCTCCGTCCTCCTTCCTTTTGAGCCTTCAAAACTATTTGCCGAAAGCGGAAAAGTCTATGCGTCAGAAAAAAACAAATTCGCAGTGATAGATATCAGCAATCCTATGGAGCCGAGATTGATCTCGACGGCCGACATCGCGCCGTCTTCGTCTGACAAGATTACCAGCATTTATGCAAATGCTCAATATGTATTTGTGACGATTTTCAATGATTCTTTGAAAACCGGCTCTTTTAAAGTTCTAAACAAGAATAATCTCGCCGTTCTGGGCTCGCATTCAATCGTTTCACAGGATATAAAAGTAATCGGCAATGTGGCTTATGTCATCACCGGTCATTCATCCATCTGGAATCTTCCGCAAAGCCTGCGCAGCTATTCCATTGAGAATTTGTCCAACATTAAAGAGCTTTCAAGCGTTAATCTTGGTGGATGTACTCGATTTGCCGTTGACGGCAACTATGCTTACGTTGTTGGGACCGGTAGAAGCGGAATTACTGTGGTCGACATCAGTAACCCGTCAAATCTTAAGGTTACGGCCACCGGGAACCCGGCTCATCCTCCCATGCAATTCATTAATGTCATTGGAAATTATGCTTACGGCGCAGGCAACACAACCATTTATACATTTAATATCGCCAACAAGACCAACATTCAAAAGACAGCGGAGCAATATGTAAATCCTTTTGAAATATCCTGTCAAACCATTTATGACGTATCTCCCGCAAAAATTTTGTCATTTATTAATGAGGGAGGAAATCTTGACATTTTCGATGTTTCCAACCCTGCGACCATCACTCCGTTGGAAAGTCCATTTTACCCCTGCACGATTCTGTCCGCGGATTTTTATCAAGACAAGCTATTGCTGGGCGATGGTCTGAATATTTTCGTTCTTTCAGTTGAGAATTGGTACGATTATCATATTTTACCCATCGAGAACCTAAAATTCAAATTAAATGGAAACTATTTATATACCATCTACAATCAAGGAGCCAGAGGATTATTCAAGATTTACAACATTAGCAATATAACGAATCCGGCGGAAGTTGGAAGTTATAGTTCAACATCCAAAGTTTCCGATTTGGCGGTAGTCGGCGATTATGCGCTGATACTCAATGAGAATTCCGATGTCATACAAATATTGAATTGTTCAAATCCTTCTTCGCCGGCTAATGCAACCGAATACAAGCTGGCCAACAAAGCGAGTTATCTATACGGCCGGTCAACCAATGGACGAAAATTATTATTCGCTGCGAACGACATGGCGGGCACTGCCTCGCCGATCGTTGAAATCCTGGACGTCACAAATCCTCTTTTACCTTCACGCCTACAAAGCTTGAATACTTTTGACAAGCCGACCTGCCTGTCTATGTCGGCAAATAAGCTGTATGTCGGTGGGAATACAGCGACAGCGGACCAATTCTTTATTCAGGTCTTCGATCTGTCAAATTTACAGACTTTATCATTAATCACTCAGCTTGTCGACAGCCATTCATATGGAAATATTTTAGGAATATTTGCCTACGAGGATAAAGTATTTGCCTCCTTCTCAAGGGGGGTAAAGACTTTTGAACTCACTAATAAAGTTGGAAATTTTCGTTCTTTAACGAGTACGCAAGCACCTTCGCTTACGGAAACAGGAGAGAAAGAGTTAACAGGCGGTAGAACCATTGCTGGGCCAGAAAGTACTGATGTTGAATATGGTTTTTCAGATATTTTTGTTTCCGGCGATTCCCCATATTATAAATATCCAGCTTATTATATGTCCAATAGGGGTTTGCTCCAAAAGGTGGAGGTGCCGAACTTTTTTAAAAAAGCGGAAAAAGTGAATCTGACGATGAATATTCTTCCGCCGGCGGCAAAAGACAATGGTTGTAATGTCATCCCCGCAGTCGGCACGCATGAATATAAAAAAGGCTCTGAAATTAATGTTTACGCAATTGACAACCCGCAAGAAGGCTGGGTTTTCCTGGAATGGACGGGCGATATTTCGGGGACGAATAAAATTACGCATGTTGTAATGGACAAGGATAAGATCGCAAATGCAAATTTTGGGTTGGTGTCTTTGACAGTCAGCGGTAAGAGAGAAAGAGAAGTCATTTGTCCTGATTCTCTTGATGTTAACAATAAGTTTAACATATTAGAGATAAATTTAACCGCAAGCGAAACGGATGGTTGGTTTGTTGATTCGATTACTTTGGAAAGTTCAGGTAATACAAAAGAAAATTTAGATATAAAAAATGTTGATGCTAAAGTTGGTTCGACAACAAGATTTACAGGCAAATATCAGGCGGGAAGCAGAGAATTGACAATGACCTTTTCACCACCACTCAACATACCGCCGTCGCAAACGGTAAAAGTAGTTCTCGAATATGAATTTGATACCAAATATATTAAATCGGTTATTGACACATTATCTTCTCCGAAGAGTTTTATCGTAAAAACTAAAGGCGTTGCTGCAGCACCCTGGCATTATCTGCAAGGAAAAATAATTGGGCAAGCAGCGCGAGAGGAATTTTACATTGCAAGGGTATTCAATAGTCAAAAAGATGCTTTTATTAATATCAATGACGCAATTAAAAGCCGCAGCACAAAAGAGGGTGATACTTGTTATGTATGCAAAGGTGAATATAATGAGAGGGTTTCTATTTACAAGGGTATTGCACTAATTTCTCTAAAAGGAGCAAATTTAACCAAGATAAAATCAAACTCTCGAAATGACTCTCACTCATTATATATTTCTGAAAATAATGTTCAAGTAACCGGTTTTACAATTGAGCACGATGATACACCTATAGATATCCAATACAGGACTTATGAACCAATTAAAAATCTGATTATTTGTAATAATAATATTAAGGGTAAAAGATTCCGCTTTGATGTACTCCTAACCAACTCGAAAATTATTAATAATGTATTCACGGGGATAGATTTATTGAATTTCCGTGCATTGGATGAATGTAATTTTGATGGGAATGAACTCAATAACGGAATAATGATAAAAGGAGAAATACTTGTCATGTATTCTCGAAATAGTATCTTTTATAAAAACAAATTAGATAAATTGACGATCCATTTATCAAAAAATAGTCGAATTTCTGAGAATAAAATTATTACGGCATATATAGGTGATACATATCACGATGAAATAAGTTTCAATAAATTTTACGGTGATCTGTTAGTGCCTCACACTGCATTAAATAAAACTAATGATGATTTATTAGAAAATGACGCTTTTAAATCTTCATCAGGTGAAAATTTATTGCATGGCGGCATTTGGTGTCCAAATGGTTCATTACTAAAAATTAACAATAACACTTTTAATAATTTTATAAGAGTTGGTATATGGTTAAAAGACATAGATAAAGCAAATATTTTTCAAAATAGGTTATTAAATAGTCGAGATTTTGGAATATATGTATCTGAATGTGATAATATAAAAATAACTGATAATTATATCCGTGATAATCTACCTGAACCAGCGTCAGTAGGTATTTATATTAAAGATTCGGCCGGCAATTCAAAAGTACATTTAAATAATATAATTAGAAGCTGTACAGGAATTAGAATTTTGAATTCAGACGGCGTTTCGTTATTTGCCAACAATATTGTAGAAGCATTTTGTTTATTCACAGGCATAAGCTTAAATTCTTCGAGCCCTACAATTATTAATAATTCAATTATTAACAATCAAGGACACGGCATATTTACAGAGAATGGTTCTAATCCGCTTATTACGGGCAACAATATTTTCGGCAACAACCTTAGCGGCTTTACCAACGGCGATGCAAGTGTCACTGTTAATGTTTCGGGAAATTATTGGGGCAGCCCAAGCGGCCCAAGTCCATCGGATATTGGCGGAAATTATACCAACACATTCTGGCTCACCGAGCCGATTGCCCTCGTATCGGAGGTTGACAATGATACCGTTTTTGCGACCAATAATAAGCAGGATTCAGTAAATGTCTATTACCGAAATTTTTTGAATGAGAATGATATCATCAATATCACTCTTGCAGACGACAAAGGTTGGCTGTTCGGTCCTAAAGCCTTTTCCGCCGCATTGCTCGACACTTTTGGAGCCGTCATACCGGTCAAATTCAAAGTACCGGAATCTGCTTCCCCAGGAATGTACGACAAAATAAAAGTAAAGGCCGTATCACAACAGAATCCAAATTGGACTACGGCTGATTCGTTCTATGTCTATTGCTATCAACCGATTATCAACAACATCGTCCTGTCCCCTGATTCTACTACGATCATGCTGGGCGACACGCTGAATTGTACTGTATTTGCTTCGGATCAATATAATAATGTCGTTCCCTTTACTCCAACCTATCGGGCAAGCTCGGGGACAATCAGCTCGACAGGTCTGTTCATTCCTAATGCCTTGGGTGAAGTAACCATTACGGCGACCGACAGTGCAAGCGGAAATAGCGGCAGCATCACGGTTTTGGTCGTCGATACGACACCTGTTTTAGCAAAAATGTCTATTACTCCCAAACAAACGACTCTGTCTACCGGCGAATTAGCCTTGTTTCAAGCGGCAGGAAAGAACCAATTCGGTTTTCCATATACACCCAGGATCAAGTGGACGGCAACCGGCGGCACCATTGATGATTTCGGGATTTTTCTGGCCGGTAATGTTCCGGGGACTTTTCAGGTTGTTGCCGAAGACACTCTTACTCATTTAAAAGATACGGCAATTGTGACGATCGTCTCCACTACCTTAATTGAAGAAAAATCGGTTCCCAATAATTATGCTTTGTATCAAAACTATCCTAATCCGTTTAATTCAATCACGATAATAAGATACGAGCTGCCCAAGAGCAGCAGGATAAGCCTTGAATTATTCGACATCTTGGGTCGAAAGATGGAAACTTTGGTCAATAAGGTTCAAGCTGCGGGCGTTTATGAATTGTCCTTTAATGCGGAAAAGCTGCCCAGCGGCATATATTTCTGTCGTCTCCGTGCGGATGCCTATGTAAAAACAGTGAAAATGATCTTAATAAAGTAGTTTCTGTGATTATATTCACTGGAGGCGGTCAAGTTTTCTAAAGTGAAAAACTTAATGTGATATTCCCATATGAAATCGCCGCTCTTGGAAATTCAAAATCAGAGCCCAAAAATAACAAGCCTCCCGATTGTATTGCAAGAAAAGCGCTTAATACAATCGGGAGGCTATTTAAAGGACAGATTATATTCATGTTTTCATCCTTGCCGCCTTTATTGATCCCCGTTTCCGTTCCACAGCAAAGGGCATAGCTTGTTTTTACAGATTCCCCTCTGTTCAGATTGTGACATTGATTAGTAAGGTCAGCCAACCAACCGACGTCTTCATTGACTGCTATGAAATCATCTACAGCTCATAGAATGCGCTCTTGGGAACGCCCCCTTTAGGCACGATTTTTCATCGCTGATTTAATTGATATAACCGAGAATCTCAAGAATTGCCTAGTCGGCAATCCTCTTTTTTCGCTTTCTGCGCCGCATTACGCCATGCCATAGCGAAAAAGACTCTTGGTTCAGCCCTAAATCAAGTTGAAATCATATCTATTTCGCATCAGAAAAAATCTTTTGCCAAATTCAGGTCACAGCCCAAAAACATGCTGCTTACCAGCCCAGCGGCCTCGGACGGGCTTTTTTTGCCATGTTCTTTCCAAAAGTGAATTTGCGGCGGTATTGCCGGAATCCAGTTTTAAGCAGGATCGATAGCATAGGTCGATTCAGCCGGCATTTCCTGCATAATTTAGCGACCTGATAAGTAAAGCGAACAGACGGATTCTCCGCTGTAAATTTCCAGCTTTCTTTTATTGCAATTCCTATTTATTTTGACTTGCCTCAAAATTTTGGAGCGGATAATGGCCGGACTTTTCCTTTTTTTGTGCGCGGCGCCTTTGCTTGCCGATTCTTTGGAGCTGGGCTTTTACAATCCACCCATTGAAGCTAGGCCGAAGGGATATTGGGTATGGACCAACGGCAATTTCAGTCTGCCGAAGCTGCGCGAAGAGCTGAAGGAATTCAAAGACAAAGGCATGGGCGGCGTCGACATTTGGGACGTCGCCGGCTGGGTGGATGAAAATAACATTATACCGGCCGGTCCGCCGTTCATGGGCGACGAGTCGGTGCAGGCGATCGCCGAAGCCGTGCGCATCGGCGGGGAGCTGGGTCTGGAGATGGGGCTGACCATTTCCTCCAGCTGGAACGCCGGCGGCAGCTGGGTCAAGCCGGAACACGGAGTCATGGGATTGTTCCGATCCACCATCGAGGTCGTCGGACCATCTGAAGTCGATATAAAGCTGCCGTTTCCTGATCTTC
>JAPDQV010000024.1:31560-53889 GCA_034505495.1 candidate division KSB1 bacterium
AAAGGACAGCCGTATCAAGCCGATCATTATTCGCGGCCCCGACGGTCTGCCGACCTTTTATCGCGACGTTGCGGTACTGGCCATGCCGGATCGCTCTGTCTTGGCGGCGAACGACATTATCGATTTGACGAAGCATTATCGCGACGGCCGGCTGCAATGGCGCGCGCCGCGCGGCCGTTGGAAGATTGTACGCTATGTCTGCACCGGCACCGGCCAGCCGCTCATGCGCCCCAGTCCCAACTCCAACGGCCTGATGATCGACCATTTCAGCGCCGAAGCGACGGCGGAACACATCCTCTTCTTTATTCGCCGCCTCGAGGCGGAGCTGGGCGATCTGTCGAAAACCGCTTTGAAATACCTCTATACCGACAGTTACGAGGCCAATACGGCTGCCTGGACGCCCAAGCTGCCGGAGGAATTTCGGCAAAGAGTCGGCTATGATCTTACGCCTTATCTGCCGGTTCTGGACGGCAAAACCGTAATCAGCAAAGAGATCTCGGAGCGCTTTTTATTTGATTTCAAAAAGGTGCTTTCCGATCTGATCATCGAAAACCACTATCGACTGGCGACGGAGATCTGCAGCCGGTACGGCCTCGGCTTCCGCGCCGAAGCCGGAGGGCCCGGGCCGCCCGTGCACAACTGTCCGTTCGAATCCCTGCGCTCTTTGGGCGTCTGTTCGGTGCCGCGCGGCGAGTTTTGGTACCAACATCCCGCAGGCGAAAAGCACATGCAGGAGCTGCAGATCGTCAAAGGTCCCGCAAGTGCGGCGCATCTCTATGGGCAGCCGCAGGTCGAGGCGGAAGCCTTTACCAGCCTGTGGATGTGGCAGCGCGGTCCCGGCGATCTGAAGGAGGTCGCCGACAAGGCGATGTGCGAAGGGTTGACGCGCTTTGTCTATCACACCACCCCGCATATTCCGGCCGAAGCCGGCCTGCCGGGATGGATCTATAATTTCGGAACCATCATCAACACCACGCGCGTTTGGTGGCCGCTGTCGCGCGCCTTTCACGATTACCTGGCGCGCTGCTGCTTTTTACTGCAGCAGGGTCTTTTTGTCGGCGATGTACTGTTCTATTACGGCGATCAGGCGCCGAATTTCGTATCGCCGAAGCATATTCCGCCTGATTTGGGTTACGGCTATGACTATGATGTCTGCAACTCGGATATTATCCTCAACCGCTTGACGGTGCGCGACGGCAAATTGGTTTTGCCGCACGGCCAAAGCTACCGCCTGCTGGTGCTGCCCAATCAGGAAGCAATGAATCCGGATGTTTTGGAAAAAATCGCCGCCCTTGTAGAACAAGGCGCCGTGGTCGTCGGACCCAAGCCGAAAAGGTCGCATAGTTTGGCAAATTGGCAGGAAAATGATCGGCGGGTACGACTTTTTGCCGACAAACTCTGGAAAGGTACAATGAATCGCTTCGGCAGAGGAAAAGTGTATGCAGCCGGCAATTTGCGCCGTATCCTGCTGGAAAACGGCATTCTGCCGGATGTTCAGGTACACGGCGCAGCTTCCACGGTGCTCGATTTTATTCATCGGCAGACCGATGACGCCGACATTTATTTTTTCCGCAATACAACCGGAGACGAGATCGACGTCGATATGACGCTGCGGGTTTTCGGCCGCTGCCCGCAGCAGTGGAATCCCGAAACCGGCACCGTCCGCCGATTGCAGGCATTTCAGCAGACTGCCGAGGGCGTAAGGCTACCGCTTCGTCTCTCGGCTTGGGGTTCCACGTTTATTATCCTACGTGAGGAAAAGGCGCAGGCGATAACTGTACAGACCGACGGGGCCTCGTTTCCGCGGCAAGAAGGCGTAAAACCGCGGCGCTATGAACTGTTTGACGATCACTTTTTCACTTGGGAAAACGGCGAATTTGCGCTGCAATTTAAGGAACAGGCGCCGCTGCACCTTCGCGTCAGTACCGTGCGGCAGCCGCAGGCGATTGCTGGTCCCTGGCAGGTGCGGTTTCCGCACGGCTGGGGGGCGCCGACACGGATCGAATTTCCGGAACTTATCTCATGGACAGAGCACGAAAATGAAGGTATTCGCTACTTTTCCGGCATTGCCGAATATCACAACACCTTTGCCTTACCGTGGGCGCCGCCGGGCGAGCTGCCGCCGGTCAAACTCGATCTGGGTCGTGTATCCAAAGTCGCGCGCGTGTGGATAAACGGCCATGAAGCGGGCACGCTCTGGCATGCGCCGTACGAGATCGACATCAGCCGATACGTTCGCGCCGGAAAAAACTACCTGATGGTCGAAGTTGCCAACGTCTGGAACAATCAGCTCGTCGGCGACGCCAGGCGTCCTCCCGAACAGCGCCGCACCAAGACCAACATCACCCGCGGGCCGAACCCCTGGATGACGCCGTGGCAGGACGTACCGCTGATCGAATCGGGACTGATAGGGCCGGTGGTGCTGAGATTCGGGAGAAAAGTGCGGATAAAGTAGGAACCCGCCTTCGGAAACTGCCTCTCTCTCGAAGAACAGGCCATTGGCAAGGCCGAAAAAATCAGAATGCGGTCTTTGCAATGCCCGTTGGTGCAGCTTCAGCTATGGAGCCGATCAGCACGCGTTTTCGTTGTTATCGACTTGCAAACGTATCGTTAAGAAGCCTGTTAAAGAGGCGGAGAGCTTTGCGTCGAATCGAATAATGGAATCAGCCCGCCGCAGGGCGGTGGTTTACGGCGGGCCGATTTATTTATTTCAATAATAATGAAGGCACGATCTGCCTCTCACCTTCCGCCGTCAATTTGATAAAATATACGCCGCTTGAAAGAGATCGTCCTTCTTGATCCGTTCCGTCCCAGTGCAGCTCATGTCTGCCCGGCTGCACAAGGGTTTCCGACAGCAGGATTCGCACGAGCCGACCGTGTGCGTCATAGATCTCCAGAGAAATCCTCGCCGGTCGATTCAGCGCAAAAGTGACGCTGGTTGAGGAGTTGAACGGATTCGGATAGTTATAAAGATTGTATTTCTGCGGCACTTGCGGCTGAGCAGCCACTTGCGAAGACACGCGATAACTGTAAACCTCTCGGCTGCGATTGCGCCATTCGCCTTCAAAGACTTGTTCCACTACTTCGACCGGCTGATTCTCCTTATTGAATAAAGTCATGATCCGCTCGACGTCCGCCCATGCCGCGCCGGTCCATTCCTGCCAGACCCAAAGCGTTTCATTTCCGGCTGCGTCATGGGTTAACAGCTGTCGATGATCATTAACCCAACCGGCGCCGTTCCACCGTTGATCGATAATTTCCGCAGCTTGGCCGGTTCCATCATAAGCCCATAATGTTCTTTCAGTAGGGAGAAAACTCAAGGAAGCAAAATCAAAGGTAAAGTCGGTCCGCACGAGCACTCGACCGCTTGCATCGTATTCGTAGGTATTTTTGGACACCGGCATAGTGGTGCCGGTATCCATTACCCACTCATGATACCTTTCAACAACCCAGCCCTTGTCATTATTGACGTAGAGAACATTCTGCATGTGTTGCCAATAACTAACCTGCCATAAAAAGTGCTTTTCCTTAATAAGAAAAGCATGGTCATCATAGACATATTCGATTTTTGAACTGGCTTCAACAAAGCCGTCATTGTTGGTATCGAGGTGGGTAATGGTTTCCGCCGTTTTTCCGTCGGCACGGAAAGAAGTCATAGTGACCATGTGTTGAAACCAGGAGCCGTTATTATAGCGTTCATAAGTCATCTCTGTTATCCGCCCCGCTTCGTCCCGTTTGGTCGTCATCCGCTCCTGAGGCAACCACTGCGTTCCGTTCCACGTCTCGATCAAGTAACGCAGGAGGGCGGATTGTTTGAGATCCAATTCCATGGTTTGCCTGTAACGATCCGCCCAGGCATTGTTCTGCCATTCCTGTTCGAGGATCTCGACAATCAGCACCAACTCATTATTTATTTTACTGGTGCTGCCGATCAGTCGTCGAAAAGAGGGCAGCGCGGCTTGATTCGGAAGCTGATCAAGGAAAACAACGGGATAGGGATTTCCCTCCTTGACGAGAACCGAAGCAGACTTTTTATCTATTGCATTGGAGACAGCAGAAAGCATCAGAATGATTGCGATCGGCAAGAAAAAAAAGACCTTCAGGCCACCACTCGTCCATTTTTTCATGGAACTCTCCTCCTTGCTTCATTTACCCCTTTTTGATCAACATTTCGGGTTTTTTCACAGTATGATTGATTTGATCAATTCAACAAAATTTAAATTCAAACATTCCCTGCCGCTGTATTCAGCAATAAAAAATTGGTAATAAGCGAAGGTGCTGGAATAAAAAACGCAAAACAATGCAGATTTTGGCCTTTTGTAAGCGCAGGTGCGGCATACAAGGGAGCGATGCATCGGCTGACGGCCGATAGGGACGACGGTACGTCAATGGCCGAAACTTTAAAGCCTTCCGGTTTGCAAAAAGCGAGTGTACTTTTTCTTAATCGCAGCAATACGAAAAAAAAACCTTTGACATTGAATAATTATTAAATATATTTATTCAATTAATTAATTTATTACCTAATCCAATTTGGAGGATGTCATGAAAAATTATTTCAGAGTTTTTGCTGCTTTTGTCATCTTTTTTCTTGCAGCTTCCGTCGCCATTGCGCAGACGGTCGGCGTCAAAGTCGATGACAATACCGCGGATGCGCAAAACTATTACAATTCAGCTCCCAATCAAATTTTTGTCGATCCGGAGACAAAAAAGGTCTATCTCGGCTATACGTGGAGCGACGACCCGGAATGGCAGACTTTTACCGCGCGAATCAACAACGTTACCGATAATATCAAGACCGATCTGCCCACCAAGGCGGATTACGGCTACGGTTTGCCCGACATTCGCAAAGGCAAGGATGGGCGATTGTTGGTCGGCGCGGTTTCCGGAGCCCAAGGTTGGTTCTACTGGTCGAATTGGGCAAACGGCGTGACGATGTTCAAAGAAACCGGCGTCGGCACGGCGCAATTCGACAGCACGGCCTGGTTCGATGAAAATCCGGCCGGCGGCGCAGCGAGCAACCTCGCCTGCTGGCTGCAGGTCGACGACAACGGCGTCATTCATTGGCTGGCGTATGACGGATGGGGCTACATCTTTCTCTACAAGCGTTCGACCGACGGCGGAAAGACCTTCAGCCCGGCCGTCATTATCGGCGGTGCCTATGCCGCATCGACTTCCATCGACATTCAATTTCTCGGCGGCGACTACCCGTTCGGTGCTGCGCTGGCGAGCGACGGCAAAGGCAAAGTCGCCATTGCGGTACTCGATCAAGGCGGTGACGTTTATTTGGTCGAATCCACAGATCAAGGTGAGACCTGGCCGGAGACCGCAACCAACATTACCAATTTCGGCGACGGCCTGATCGACGGGTTCGGCGGTTATGAAACGCCCAGACCGGATCGTTTTATCGATGCGCTTTACGATAAACACGGCAATCTGCACCTGGTTTGGGAAGCAAGCTATTTTCTGGATGATACGCAGAAAGATCAGCGACATCCCTGGCCCAACGCCGGAGCCGACGCTCCTTACCTTGCCGATTTCAAGCCGGTTCTGCAGCATTGGAGCCCGCAGACCGGCGTGACGACGGCTGCAGTTTCTAAAGCGCCGCAGAAAGATTTGGACGCCGCCTATCGCTTAATGAGCGGGCGATCCCGCGGCTGCCTCGTTTCTTCGCCCACACTGGCGTATGATGCCGAAAAAGACATCCTCTATGTCGGCTATGTTCAGTACGACGAAGAGCACGGCAAATTCACCGATCCGGCAAATGATCCCTACGGCGAATCCGTAGCCCGCTTTGTCGCTTACGGTGATCTCTACGTTGCCGCCAGCCTTGATCACGGCACATCCTGGACAACACCGGTCAATATAACCAACACCCCAACATTCGATGAGCGCTGCTTTGTACTCAACGAACAAGTCGTCGACGGCAAGCTGCATGCGATGTTTATGGCCGATGAACAACCCGGCTTTGAGTTTTTCGGCTATCTGCCGTCAGTCGTCTCCAGCGTCTACTATTATGCTTTTGAAGCGGATAAAATCGTTTCAAAAGTGAGCGATCAACAAGCTACGCCTATAAAGGATTTCGAATTGTATCCCGCTTACCCCAATCCGTTCAATTCCGCCGGTACGCTCCGCTTCTTTGCGGCGCAAACGGCTCATGTCGAGTTGGCGGTGTACGATATCAACGGCAACAAAATCAAGACACTGCTTAATCAGCAGGTTCCCCAGGGTGCGCATTCCATTCGCTGGGACGGCACCACGGACCGCGGCGAATCAGTAAGCAGCGGTATTTATCTCTTCCGCCTGAAAACCGAATCAGGCACTTTGACGCAAAAATTGACCCTGCTAAAGTAAGACACAAAAACCCCGAAGCAGCCGCTTCGGGGTTTTTTGCTTTCTAACAGCCTGCAAATCTATCAATTAATTTCTTTTTTCATCAAAGACCGTCTGGCCGGAAAACCCCATCCGACAAGGACAATCTTTCAGACGAGCAGATCAGCAGAAGAAAGCACTTTAACCGCCGTCCCAAACCAGACCGACCTGATGCCGGGCAACATCCTCACCACGCCTGCCGACTCAAAACGTCCGGCCGATCCTTTCCCGGCTCCAGCGGCCGCAGGCGAATGGTGTAGCGGTATTCTCCCGGCTTGACGCGGTACGGCTCAAGCGTCTTGATCGGTGTGCCGCCGACGCCGGTAACTTGATGATCGAGATAAAGGTGAACTCTCCCATCCTTCTGCAGCTGCGGAGGATACCACGCGCGGTCAAGATTCTCCAAACTGTATAGATGAGCACTAACGTTTAGGAGTTCTTTCCCGCAAATAAACCAGCCGAATCCGTTGCGATCAGTCAAAGTCACCCATCGGACGTCTGTCTTGTTGCCGTTGTCCTGCGGAATAAGGTAAGGCACGAATTGCTCCTCGACACTGCCGCTGTAAATGCCGATTTTGGCGCCTTTTTTTCGATCGGGATAAGTTTCAAACGGCCCGCGGCCGTACCATTGCATTTGATCCAGCTCGCCGGGCAGGACAAGCCGCAAACCGACCCGCGGCAGCCATTCAGGCTGTTCCCCTAGGCAGTTCAGCTCATGAGTCAATTGAATCTCGCCGTCGGGAAATATGGCGTAAAAGTAACGATTCAAAAAGGCGGCGCTGCAGCCGTCTGCAGCGGCTTTGGTACGAATTTCTATTTTGACGGCATCTCCTTCCTGCCGCCAAGTCAGGCTTTCCACTTGATGCTGCAGGCGATCCAGGCCGGCGCGGCGGTATTCTGCCGCAATGCAGCGCGGGCCCCAATCGTTTTCCAATTCATTAGAGATCGGCGCCCGCCAGACATTCATCTCCGGCCCCAGCACCATTTGCGTGCGGCCGTTGCGGCGAGCACCGACCAATCGGCCGAGTGCTTTATCGAATTCATACTCGAAAAACGAACCGCGGATGGTCAACCGTTCCGGCTCATCGAACACCTGCAGCGGCGCACCCTCATGAACAGCAGTGAGGCGCGGGGGCAGGTCGTCGAACGGCAGCGGCAGCTGTTCCCAAGCGACCTCATGCCCTTTTTCCGCCCATCGAGTCGCCTCCGGCAGCGTAAAAGAAATCAACAGCCGATACTCGCATCCCGGCTGCAGCCGAGGCTTGGTATACGGAAACCGAACCACTTTGGTCTGACCCGGCGCCAGATCGATGCGCATGCCGCCGCCCTGCAGAGTTTTGTCGTCGGCCTGCAGCTTCCAAGTGCAGACCAATTCGTTCAAGTCGGTAAAGGCGTAGCGATTGGTCAGACGAACATCTCCTTTTCGCCAATCCGCCCATTCGATTTGGATGGGCTGCGGCACTTTTTTCAACTCATACAGTTCCGGCTGAACGCGGCGGTCGGGCCAGACGAGGCCGTAGGTGCGGCCGCCGATGCCGAGACTGAAGAATTCACCGCGCGTCTCGATTTCCTCGAAATCAAGACTGAGTACTGCCCCTCGCGCCGTATCCTCCATTAATTCTCGCGGATCGACGGCACGATCGTAAATGCGAACCTGATCGATGACCGCGTTGCACAACTCGCCGTCATGCTCCTGACCGTGGCGCTCGGTGTTTTTGCCGATCGCCACCGCATAAGCGCTATAGTCCAGCTTGCCGGCGGCAGGGGACTCGCCGACTCCTCTGCCGTCGATAAAGAGGGTCAGCCTGGCGCCGTCATAGACGGCAGCGACATGATGCCAGCGATAGGGCCAATCGCGCGGCACGGGCGCCTTTACCGCCATGCGCCGGCCGCTGTGTACATAAAACTCGAGCGTGTCGCGATCGACCTGCTCCAATCCGAAGCAGTGGTCGCCTTTGGTGATAAGCGGACAACAGCCGTTCCAGCGTCGCGGATAAACCCACAACGACAGGCTAAGCTGGTCGCCGCGGAGGTCCAGCCTCGGGTCACGATAGATTTCCACCCATTCATCGTGGCCGCTGAGGGCAATCGCTTTGCCGACGCGACCGGTGACCAGCCTTGCATTGCCCATGACGAATCCTTCCGGCAGACCGGAATCAGCTTTGACGAACCTTGCCGGCTGCAGAATGCCCGGACTCACCCAGTCCCATACGGCGCCGCCGCTCAAACGGGGATATTTCCAAATCGCATCCCAGTATTCGGTGAGCAGTCCAAGACTGTTGCCCGTGGCGGCCTGATATTCGTCCATAAACGAGGGCCGAGGATCCTTGGATTTCGGAACCGGCGCCACATTTTTAACAAGGTCCTCCGGCGACGGATAGCGCGGACCGACGATGTCCTCGAACCACAGCAGATCGTCGTTCCCGCCGTACATCCAGATGCGGGTGGGATCGATCTGCTTTCCCGCATGAATTACTGCCGCAATGTTGTCGCCCGAGCCGCTCTCGTTACCGGCGCTCCAAAAGACGATGCAGGGATGATTGCGGTCGCGCCGCACCATGCGCACAGCGCGATCCACGTACATCGGCCGCCAGGCCGGATCTGCAGACAAATATTCGGTCGCGTGCGCCTCGTCGTTGGTCTCATCGACGATATACATGCCCAGCTCATCAGCCAAATCCAGGTATTCGACGTTCGGCGGATAGTGCGAGGTGCGCACCAAATTGATGTTGAACTGTTTCATCAGCGTCAGATCACGGCGCATGGTCTCAATGTCCATGGTGCGGCCGGTGACCGGATGATGCATGTGACTGTTGACGCCGTTGAACTTGACCGGCACGCCGTTGATGCAGACGGCCTGATCGATCACCTCCACCTTGCGAAAGCCGAAGCGTTTGGCATGCGCTTCGACGACGCGGCCGCCGGAATCCAACAGTTCGAGCGACACGCGGTACAAATTGGGCTTTTCCGCCGACCACTTGGCCGGATTGTCGACTTTTTGTCTAACCTTCACTATGCCGTCGGCGCCGATGCGGCGGACGATCGGCTGCTTGAAAACCGGCCTGCTGTCGTCATCGTAAAGATTAACGCGCAGTTGATGCCCTGACGGCGAACCCTTAAAAGCGCGCACCTCCGCGTCGACCATCAGGTCGGCGTCGCGATAGTTGCGGTCCAAATCACAGCGGATAAAGAAATCATGGAGATAAACCTGCGGAACGGCGAGCAGGTAGACGTCGCGAAAAATCCCTGACAGCCGCCACATGTCCTGGCATTCGAGATAGGTACCGTCGCTGTAGCGAAGCACCTGCACGGCCAGCAGATTGTCGCCATCGACCAAATAATCGGAGATGTCGTACTCGGAGGGTTCCATGCCGCCGTCGTCATAACCGACCCATCGACCATTGACATAAATGGTCGCGGCCGATTTCACGCCTTCGAAATGCAGCAGAATGCGCCGGCCTTTCCAGAGACTTGGAATTTGAAAGGTTCGGCGGTAAAGTCCTACCTCATTATAGTCGGAAGGCGGATTGGGCGGATCGGCCTTGAACGGCTGATGGACATTGCGAAACTTGGGATGGCCGTATCCCTGCATCTGCCAGTTGCCCGGCACGCGAATTTCGCCCCAAGCAGAGGCATCGAATTCAGGCTTGTAAAAATCCGCCGGCGATTCTTCCGGAATCGGCGCCCAGTAAAATTTCCAGACGCCGTTGAGAAGCTGCAGATAAGGCGACTGCTTGTACGGCAGCTCGAGCGCCTGCCGCACATCGTCGAAAGGCGCCGACGGCGTGCGGGGATCGAGCTGATTGCGCGCAAACACTGCCGGATTTTCCCAGTCGCGCAGCGGCACCGATGCCGCTGTCGCCGTAGCAAGGATCATCAGCAAAAAAAACATCCGTTTCATGGCGTCCTCCCGCAATGAATCCTTTAACTGCAGGCTGTAACTCCCAATAGGCTTTTTACCAAACAAACGCCGGACGGCCTCCGGAGGGAGGATCCGGCCGGCGTTTCTCTCTTTACGTCTCGGACAGCGGATATGCCTCAGATCAAGCCGCGTTTCTTGAGCAACGGCGTAATCTCCGGCTCGCGACCGCGGAAACGTTTGTACAGCACCATGGGATCTTCGCTGTTGCCGCGTTCAAGAATGTTTTTGCGAAACGAGGCCGCCGTTTCCGGATCGAACAGGCCTTTTTCTTTGAACGCTTCGAAAGCATCGGCGTCAAGGACTTCGGCCCAAATATAGTTGTAATAGCCGGCCGAATAGCCGCCGCTGAAAATGTGCTGAAAATAAGTGCTGCGGTAACGCGGAATGATCTCTTTAATCAGGCCGATCGACTCCATGGTCTGTTGCTCAAAGGCGTTCACATCGGCAATGCGGGCCGTATCCGTGCGGGTGTGATAGGCCATATCGAGCAGCGCCGCGGCCAAATACTCGACGGTGGCAAAGCCCTGATTGAAATGCCGCGCGGCGATGATCTTGTCGATCAGCTCATCCGGCATCGGTTCGCCGGTTTGATAGTGTTTGGCAAACGATTTAAGAACCGTCGGTTCCTCGGCCCAATTTTCCATGATTTGCGACGGCAGTTCGACAAAGTCGCGGGTGACGTTGGTTCCGGCCAATGAAGGATAAGTGCAGTCCGAGAGCATGCCGTGCAAAGCATGACCGAATTCATGATAGAGGGTCAGAACTTCGTCCAAGGAAAGGAGCGAGGGCGTGGTTTCGGTCGGTTTGGTAAAGTTCATGACGATGGAAACGACCGGCCGAACGTCGCGACCGTCACGGCGCTGTTGCGTGCGGAATTCAGTCATCCAGGCGCCGCTGCGCTTGCTCGCGCGCGGGAAAAAGTCCATATACAGAACAGACAAGTGACGGCCGTCGGCGTCCTTGACTTCATAAGCCGTTACGTCGGGATGATAGACTGGAATATTCTCCAAAGGCGAAAAGCTCAGACCGTACAGTTTGCCGGCAACCTCGAACAAACCGGCAACAACGCTCTCCAATTTGAAATAGGGTTTGAGTTCTTCTTCGCTTAAATTATATCGCTGAGCGCGAATCTTTTCAGCATAATACCACCAGTCCCACGATGCGAGCTGAAATTTCCCTCCTTCCGCCTCGATCAGCTTTTGCATATCGGCGGCTTCAGCCTTGGCGCGCGCCAGGGCCGGCGGCCACAATTGATTCAGCAGTTTGTAGACGTTTTCCGGCGTCTTGGACATATTTTCTTCAACTACGTAGGCAGCGTGGTTAGGGTAGCCCAAAAGCTGCGCGCGTTTTACGCGCAGAGATACAATCTCCGACAACACCGCTTTATTGTCATTCTCATTGTCGTTATCACCGATGTGCATCCAGGCGGTGTAAAGCTTTTCCCGCAGCTCGCGCTTGGGCGAGTATTGCAAAAAAGGAATCCAGCTCGGCTTGTGCAGGGTAAAAACCCATTTGCCTTCATGTCCGGCAGCCTTGGCATCGTCAGCTGCTTGAGCAATCAGCCAATCGGGAAGGCCGAGCAGATCGGCCCGATCTTCGATTACCAGCTTGAAGGCATTGGTCTCGGCCAGCACATTGTCGCCGAATTTTAAGCTGAGTTTGGCCAATTTCTCATTAATGGCGCGCAGCTCCTGCTTTTTGTCATCCGGCAGATCGGCGCCGTTACGGACAAAGTCTTTATAGGTCTTTTCCAGCAGCCGACTCTGCTCCGGCGTCAAATTCAACGAGGCGCGTTGCTCCCATACCGTCTTGATCCGCTTGAACAAATCAGGATTCAGGGTAATGTCGTCGTAATGCTTTGAAGTCAACGGCGCCAGCTCGTTGGCAATTTTCTGCATGACGTCGTTGGTATGCGCAGAGTGCAGATTGTAAAAGACGTTTTCAATTCGATGCAAAAGTTCGCCGCTGTAATCCAACGCCGCGATGGTGTTTTCGAACGTCGGCGCCTCCGAGTTGCGGGCAATGGCGTCCACTTCCTGTGCATGACGCTTCATCGCCTCCTGAAACGCCGGCAGATAATGGCTTTCCTTGATTTCCGCAAACGGCGGCACTCCAAAAGGCGTATTCCAGGCCTGCAATAGCGGATTCGACGTTTTCGTACAAGAAGCAAGCAGCATAACTCCCATTCCCATTGCAAGTATTCGGCTTTTCATATAAACTCTCCTTATGCAAAAGGTTTCAATTTCGCGACTTGGAATTTATCATTTAAAGGGAGAAAAAAAATAAAAATCCATACTGTAAAAGCGCTACTGAAACGGAACAGGCGGGTCAGCGCAGCAGGTGCTGTCGGCAGCCGTATTGATTTTGGAGGCCATGAAATCTTTCTCTGGAAATTCAAAGCCGGTTTTGATAATTTAAAGGCATAAGCAGGCATTTGAGAGGATGACCAATGCAGGAGCGCAAAGTAAAGTGGGGAATTCTGAGCACCGCAAAAATTGCCGTTGAAAAAGTGATTCCCGCCATGCAGCAGAGCAAATGGTGCGAGATTGTCGCGATCTCTTCCCGAGAGGAGCCTAAAGCGCGCGAAACGGCGGAAAAATTGGGTATCCGCAAGGCCTATGGTTCATACGAGGCTTTACTCGCGGATCCGGAGATCGAGGCCGTCTATAATCCGCTGCCCAATCATCTGCATGTTCCGTGGACGATTCGCGCGCTCGAGGCCGGTAAGCACGTTCTCTGCGAAAAGCCAATCGGGTTGAACGCCGCAGACGCAGAGACACTGCTGCAGACGGCGCAACGTTTTCCGCACCTCAAAGTGATGGAAGCGTTCATGTACCGCTTCCATCCGCAATGGCGCAAAGCCAAAGAACTTGTCGAAGAAAAAGCAATCGGAGAGCTGCGCACAATCCAGACTCTATTTTCGTACCATAACGACGATCCCGCCAATGTCCGCAATCAGGCCGACATCGGCGGCGGCGGTTTGCTCGACATCGGCTGCTATGCCGTTTCCTTGTCGCGTTGGCTGTTCAATGAGGAGCCGAATCGAGTTTTCGGCGTGCGGCAAATTCATCCTCAGTTTAAGGTCGACGCCCTAACCTCCGGCATTCTGCAGTTTTCCGCCGGAACCGCGACGTTTACGGTCGGCACGCTGCTGCAGCCCTATCAGCGGGTACAAATTTTCGGCACCAAAGGGCGCATCGAAATAGAGATCCCCTTTAATGCACCGCCGGATCGTCCGACTCGAATTTGGCTGCAGTGCGGCGGCGAGATGCAGGAAATCGTCTTTCCGATCTGCAACCAGTACACGCTGCAGGGCGATGCCTTTAGTCGCGCCGTTCTTGAAGATCAGCCGGTGCCGACGCCGCTTAAAGACGCCGTCGCCAACATGCGCGCGCTCGATGCCTTGGTCGAGGCGGACGAGACGGGTAAATGGGTGGAAGTGTAATACATTATTCGGTCAAAGGTCGAAGGTCCAAAGTCTAAAGTCAAAAAGTAAAGGACAAGACATGAAAGTCTTTGCATGCATGATATTATTGGCCTGTTTCGCGGCGGCCGAGGAACCGGTCGCGACCTTTTCCATCGTCGGTCACGATCCGCAGACCGGTGAACTGGGAGTGGCGGTGGCGTCGCGCTTTTTCGCCGTCGGTTCGGTGGTGCCGTGGGCCAAGGCGGGGGTCGGTGCCGTGGCGACACAGGCCTTTGCCAATACCACATACGGCCCTAAAGGGCTCGAGCTGCTGGCGCAGGGCAAATCGCCCGAACAGGTGATCGCGCTGCTGACTGCAGCCGATGATCATCCCGAACGACGTCAGGTAGGCATTGTCGCGGCGGACGGCCGATCTGCCACTTATACTGGCACCGGCTGCAATGCTTGGGCAGGCGGACGCAGCGGGCCGCACTACGCCTGCCAGGGAAACATCCTCGTCGGCGAAGCAGTGACGGCGGCCATGGAAAAAGCTTTTCTCGAAACGAAAGGGACGTTGGCGGATCGGTTGTATGCGGCGCTGTTGGCGGGCGAAAAGGCAGGCGGCGATGCCCGCGGCAAACAGTCCGCCGCTCTGCTGGTCGTGCGGGAAGGCGCCGGTTACGGCGGCTATACCGACCGCGCCATCGACATCCGCGTCGACGATCACCGCGAACCGCTGCGTGAGCTGGGTCGACTGCTCAAATTGGCGCAGCTTAATTACGCCTGGAACGACGCCTGGACGCTTTTTACCAAAGGTAAAAGCCGAGAAGCTCTGCCTTTTATGGAAAGAGCAGCCCAAATCGATCCCAAGCACCCTGAAGTACAATATGATTTGGCCGTCATTCGCCTGGCTGCGGGCGACCCGACCGGCGCGCTGCAGGCGCTGGAGCAGGCCGTCAAGCTGAACCCCAAGCTCAAGGCCCAGGCGCGCGTCGACGACGATCTGGCGGCGCTGCGCGCTCATCCCCGCTTCAAGGATATTATCAAATGAACAAATGGGATGAACGCTACCGCCGCGAGGAATATGTTTACGGTCGTGAGCCGAATGAATTCCTCGTCCAGGTCCAGCCGCAGATTCCAATGGGACGGATCCTCTGTTTGGGAGAAGGCGAGGGCCGCAACGCGGTTTTTTTGGCTGAAAAAGGTTATGACGTAACGGCAGTCGACCTCAGTCGCGTCGGCTTGGACAAAGCCGAACGGCTGGCGGCGGAACGGAGCGTTAAAATCCGGACCCTTGTCGCCGACCTCAAAGATTTTGTCATTGAACCGCGGGCCTGGCAAGGCATCGTGTCCATCTTTTGTCATTTAGAACCGCAGCTGCGGCGCCGTGTTCTTCGCGCCTGCATCGAAGGGCTCATCGACGGCGGCGCTTTTGTCCTCGAAGCCTTTACGCCCGATCAACTGCGCTACGGTACCGGCGGTCCCAAGACGCTCGATCTGCTTTATACCTTGGCAGATCTGCGCATCGACTTGTCGGGATTGGATCTTTGCATCGGCAGAGAGACGGTTTGCCGAAGAGTGGAAGGCATCGGTCATACCGGCGATGCCGCCGTTGTTCAAGTGCTTGCCTTCAAAAACAGATCTTTTGCAGCCCGTTGAATGGGCAGGTCATGCAAGGGGTTTTTAATCGAAAAGAATCAGTTTTAAGCAAATGAGGAGGAACGAAACATGTGCGAACCGATCCGCATCACCGTGAAAAAGAACGGACCTTATATCGTCGAAGGTGACTTGGATTTGAGAGACGGTGAAGGAAACCCCATAAAAACGGAGGGCACAGTTTATCTTTGCCGTTGCGGCGGCAGCAACAACAAGCCGTTCTGCGACGGCACGCACCGCAAAAACAATTTCGAGGGGTAAAAAATTGGGACTACTGAAGCAGCCCTTCAGCAGTCCCAATAAATCTCGAATTACAGCAGATTCCCGTCGGCGTCTACGGCTCTGATCTCGCCGAAACCGAGCGCCTTGATCGGTTCCTCGATCTTGCTGCGGTCGCCGACGATCACCCAGATGAGCGCCTGCGGCTTCACGGCGGCTTTAGCGGCTCGGCGGACATCCTCAACCGTCATGGCGCGCAGCCTGCCGGGGTACTTTTGAAAGTAATCGTCCGGCAGGTTGTATTGTACAATTTCCGCGGCCGAACCGGCTATGCTGCTGATCGTTTCCCATGAACCGGGCAGTCCGAGCAGCACATTGGACTGCGTCTTAAGGAACTCATCCTCCGTCGGCGGCCGATCGCCGACGATACCTTCCAACTCTTTCTTGATCTCGACCATCGCTTCGGCGGTTTTATCAGCCTGCACCGGACTGTAGCTGACGTACATCCGCTGGCCTTTGGCGGCGATCACCAACGAGCGCGCGCCGTATGTCCAGTGTTTATCCTCGCGCAGATTCATGTTGATGCGCGAGGTGAAATCGCCGCCGAGAATGTTGTTCATCAGATCGACCGCCTCTTCCAGCTCATTGGCGCGCGGCAGCGTCAGATGACCGGCAAAAATAACCGACTGCAGCGAACCCGGGCGATCGACGATGTAAACGGCGCTCGGCTTGTCCTGAACCGGATCGATTTTTTTCTTGGGCACCTCGCCGGGTTTCCAGCTCTTGAAAAGATTTTCCAGCAGCGGCTTAACTTCGGCCATCTTCACGTCGCCGACAACGATTAGGGTCGCATTGTTCGGCTTGAACCAGGCTTGGTGGAAATCGACCAGTGTTTTGCGGGTCATGCGCGAAACGGATGCCTCGGTACCCGAACCCGTGAGCGGCTTTCCGTAGGAATGGTCGCGGCCGTACAACAGCCCGGGAAATACGCGCAGCGCCATCTGCACTGGAGTGACTTTTTCGCGCTGGATCCGCGCCAGAGTTTCCTTTTGCAGGCGCGCAAACTCGCCTTCAGGAAAAACAGGATTGAGGATGACGTCGGCAAACAGGTTCAAAGAAGGCAGCAGATTTTCTTTAAGCGCATTGAGCGAAACCGTGCACACGTCGAGGCTGGATCCGGTGCCCAGCGAGGCGCCGAGCATCTGCAGCTCCTCGTTGATCTGGAGTGAAGTTTTCGACTTGGTGCCTTCATCGAGCATGTCCATGGTCAGCCGAGCCGCTCCGGGCAAATCCGCCGGATCGGCGGCATAGCCGGCATCGACCAGCAGCTGAAAGTTGACGACCGGAATGGTGTGCCGCTCGATGAGCACCACCTTGAGTCCGTTGGTCAGCTCGGTGCGCTGTAGAGACGGAAATCCGGCTTGGGGCGGTTCTCCCGGCTCAGGCAGTTTGGAACGATCGACGGCGGATTCCTGCGCTGAGGATAGCTGGGGATAAGGGAGAATCGTCAGCACGTAATCGCCGTCGCTCAGCCATTTGACGGCGGCGGCCTTTAGATCAGCGGCGGTCGCCTTCTGTACTCGGTCCAGCGTCACTTTATAAAAATCGGGCGAACCGGCAAAGGTCATGTTTGAAGCCAGAATGTCGCTCTTGCCGCCGAATCCGCCGATGCGTTCGATGCCGCGTATGAACGAAGCGCGATACTGCGTTTTGATGCGCTTGAGCTCCTTTTCGGTGGGTCCGGTCTTGAGGAATTTCTGCAGCTCTTCATCGACCGCTTTTTCGACCACGCTCAACTCCATGCCGGGCTTGGCGGTCGCGACGATGGTGAACAAGCCGGCAATCTCACGCAGATCCACATAGGCGCTGACGTCCGTCGCAATCTGGTCCTGATAGACCAGCCGTTTGTAGAGCCGCGAGTTTTTACCGGAAGCAAGCACATCGCTAACCAGATCCAAATAGGTTCCCTCCAGACTCCCCCATTCGGGTATGTTCCATCCCCGATACAACCGCGCCTGCGGTACGCGATCCTGCGCCGTCTGGCGATGCGTGCCGGTGCGTTTGGCGATCCAGACTTGATGTTTGGCGATCGGCGGTCCGGGCGGAATATCGCCGAAGTAGCGCTTGACTTTTTCATAAGCGATCTCGGGGCTAATGTCGCCGGCAATCACCAAAACCGCGTTATTCGGGCCGTAATAGGTTTTGAACCATTGATGGACATCATCAAGCGAAGCAGCGTCCAAATCCTCCATGGAGCCGATCACCGTCCAGGAGTAAGGATGTCCTTTGGGAAAGCAGGCCGTGGTGATCAGCTCTTCAGCGATCGCATAAGGTTCATTTTCATACTGACGCTTTTCGTTCTGCACCACGCCGCGCTGCTCGTCCAGTTTGGCCTGGGTGACGGCGCCGAGCAGGTGTCCCATGCGATCCGATTCCATCCACAAAGCGATGTCGAGAGCCGAAGTCGGCACGTTCTGAAAATAATTGGTTCGGTCCTCGCTGGTCGTTCCGTTGAGATCCGTGGCGCCGATGCGCTCCATGGCTTGGAAATAGTCGTCATCGAAATTCTCCGAGCCGTTGAACATCAAATGCTCAAAGAGATGCGCAAAGCCGGTCTTGCCGGGCTTTTCATTCTTGGAACCCACATGATACCAAATGTTGACGGCGACAATCGGCGCTTTATGATCCTCGTGCACCAGCAGCGTCAGACCGTTGTCGAGAACGTATTTGGTGTAAGGGATATCGATGTCCGCCGCCGGCAGCGCCGTCACGACAATAAAAAACAGCATGAGAAACCATGAAACCCGTTGTAATGCCATATCAACCTCCTAGATAATAATGCATAAAATTCGGTTGAAACTCGTACGTCGAAAAGAGGGCAGAGTTTCAAGCTCTACTTATTTCCGCAGCTCGCGCTTGAGGAATTGGCCGGTATAGGATTCGGCTACTTCCGCCACCTGTTCCGGAGTGCCCTCGGCAACGATGCGACCGCCGTCGTCACCTCCTTCCGGACCCAGATCGATGATCCAATCCGCCGTTTTAATCACATCCATATGATGTTCGATGACCACGACGGTATTGCCTTTATCCACCAGTCGGTTGAGCACCGCCAGCAGCATGTTGGTGTCCTCGAAATGCAGGCCGGTGGTCGGTTCGTCGAGCAGATAGAGAGTGCGTCCGGTGCTGCGCCGCGACAGTTCCGCCGCCAGCTTGACGCGCTGCGCTTCACCGCCGGATAGAGTCGTCGCCTGCTGGCCAAGCTTGATGTACCCCAAGCCGACGTCATAAAGAGTTTCCAATTTGGAACGGATCATCGGGATTTTGCCGAAAAATTCCAGCGCCTGCGAAACGGTCATCTCCAACACGTCGGCAATGGACATGCCTTTGTATTTGATCTCCAACGTCTCGCGATTGTAGCGCTTGCCCTTACACACCTCGCAGGTCACATAAACGTCCGGCAAAAAGTGCATTTCGATCTTGATGATGCCGTCGCCTTCGCAGGCCTCGCATCGTCCTCCTTTGACGTTAAAGCTGAAGCGGCCGGGACGGTAGCCGCGAATTTTGGCTTCAGGCAGCTGCGAGAAAAGGTCACGGATCGGCGTAAAGAGACCGGTGTAGGTGGCGGGATTGGAGCGCGGCGTGCGGCCGATGGGAGACTGATCGATGTCAATGACTTTATCGATGTTTTCGACTCCCTCAAGGCTTTGATAAGGCAGCGGCGGCTCCTTGGCGTTGTAGAAATGCCGCTGCAGGGCGCGAAAGAGCGTTTCCTTGATCAGCGTGCTCTTGCCGCTGCCGGAGACGCCGGTAATGCAGACAAAGGTGCCGAGCGGAATGCGCAGATCGACGCCCTTGAGGTTGTTTCCGGAAGCGCCGCGCAGCGTCAGAAAAAGGCCGTTACCGCTGCGCCTCTTGGCCGGCATGGGGATGCATCGTCGACCGGCCAGGTAATCGCCGGTGATCGAGGCGGTATTGGCCTTGATCTGCTCGGGCGTGCCGGCGGCAACCACGCGGCCGCCGTTTTCGCCGGCGCCCGGTCCCAAGTCGATGAGATAATCGGCATGCTCCATCGTCTCCTGATCGTGCTCGACGACGATCACCGTATTGCCGAGGTCGCGCAGTTTGAGCAGCGTATCGATAAGCCGCTTGTTGTCGCGCTGATGCAGGCCGATCGACGGCTCGTCGAGAATGTACAGCACACCGACAAGCTGCGAGCCGATCTGCGTCGCCAGGCGGATGCGCTGCGCCTCGCCGCCGGAAAGCGTGCCCGCCGCACGATGCAGCGTCAAATAGTCCAAACCGACATTCTTCAGAAAGCCGAGTCGTTCGCGAATCTCTTTGAGAATTTGATGTGCAATCAGCCGTTCCCGCTCGCTCAATTCAAGTCGCTGAAAGAATTCCGCCGCTTCTTTGATCGACATGGCGGTGATGTCATAAATGTTCTTGTCGCCGATGCGCACGGAAAGCGATTCCGGCTTTAAGCGTGTCCCATGGCAGACCGGGCACTCGACGACGTTCATATAGCTCTCGATCCAGTCGCGGATGTATTGGGAATCGGTCTGTCGATAACGACGCTCCAGATTGCCGATGATGCCTTCCCACTTGGAACGGAACGTGCCGCTGTGGGCGCCGTTACGGGATTCGTAACTGAAAGCGATTTCCTGTTCGGTGCCGTGCAGCAACGCATGACGACACGTTTCACTCAGCTGATCAAAAGGGGTGTCCAGCGTGTAGCCGTAGGATTCGACCACACCTTTGGCGATGGTGATGTACCATCCGTCCTTCAATTCCCCCCAAACCTTGACCGCACCCTGGTTAAGCGACAGCGACTTGTCCGGAACGATCAGGTCGGGATCGATTTCCATTTTCGTGCCCAGACCGTCGCATGCGGGACAAGCGCCGTAGGGCGTGTTGAAGGAAAACATGCGCGGCGTGAGCTCTTCGTACGAGATGCCGCAATCTACGCAGGCAAACTTTTCGCTGAACAGCAGCTCCCGCTCGCCCGGAATGTCGACGAGCAACAGACCTCCGGCCAGCTTGAGCGCCGTCTCCACCGAGTCGGTCAGCCGACTTTTGATATCCGGCTTGACGATCAAACGATCGACGACAATCTCGATGTTGTGTTTTCTCTGCTTGTCGAGAACGATCTCCTCTTCGAGCTCACGCATTTCGCCGTCCACGCGCACGCGCACGTAACCGTCGCGCTTGGCTTCGGCAAAAATGTCCTTGTATTCGCCTTTGCGGCCGCGCACGATCGGCGCCAAAATCTGGATCCGCGTTCCTTCCGGCAACCCCAACACGGCATCGACGATCTGTTGAACGGTCTGCCGCTCGATTTTTTTGCCGCACTGATAGCAGTATGGAACCCCAATCCGCGCAAAGAGAAGGCGGAGGTAATCATAGATTTCGGTGACCGTGCCCACCGTGGAGCGCGGATTTTTGGCCGTGGTGCGCTGCTCAATGGAGACGGCCGGCGACAAGCCTTCGATGTAATCGACATCCGGCTTTTCCATAAGACCTAGAAACTGCCGCGCATAAGCCGACAACGATTCCACATAGCGCCGCTGACCCTCGGCGTAAATGGTATCGAACGCCAAAGACGACTTGCCCGACCCTGATAAGCCGGTGATCACCACCAGCTTGTTGCGCGGTATTTCTACATCAATATTCTTGAGGTTATGCTCGCGCGCCCCCTTGATGATGATTTTATCTTTTTCGGACATGCTTTGCTCTTGAAAAGGCAATAAATATATAAATCATTTCACTGAAAGAAAATCTAATTATAGAACAATTGCAGAACCTTTAGGTGATCAACTATTGCCTTTGTTGCAAAAGTTCAATATTATTCTTTAATGATTCAAACTGATTGAAACGCCTTTTTCTTTCGTCTTTGCGCCTAGTATACTCTACGGTTGCCGGTTTTGCATACTATTTGGAGGATAAGTGTGTTTTGCGTCGCTTAAAAAATTCTTATGCCAATTGGCTCTGATGATACTGGTTCTATCTGCAAAACTTTGGGCGGACGACGTTTGGTGCGCCCTGCATCTCCTCGGCGTCGACTCGGACGAAAAATTGGCGGCGATCGAAAAGCAGCTGCCGGCGTTGCGGCAACTCGGGGTCAACGTCTTGGTGGCGGAAGTGGATTACGGTTTCAAGTTTAAATCCCATCCCGAGCTGCGCGGCTCGAAAAATCCGATCACGAAAGGCGGAGCGCGGCGCTTTACCAAAGCCTGCCGCAGGCAAAACATCCTGCTGATACCCCAATTCCAATGCTTCGGCCATCAGTCATGGGCCAAAGAGACGTTTCCCCTGCTTACCCGCTATCCGGAATTGGATATCACCCCGAAGGCCTTTCCCAATAATGAAAGGATCTATTGCCGCGAATGGGATCCAATGAATCCGCGCGTCTATGAAATCGTCTACAAGTTGATCGACGAACTGCTCGATGCCTTTCAGGCAGACTATTTTCATGTCGGCATGGATGAGGTCTTTCTCATCGGCCATGAGCTTTCGCCTTCGACGCGCGGGAAGGATCCGGCCGAAGTGTTTGCCAAAGCCGTTAACGATCTGCACCGCCACATTGTGCGCAAACGCGGCAGGCAGATGCTGATGTGGGGCGATCGGCTGATCGACGGCACCGTCTTCGACTATGGTGAATGGGAGTCGTCGAAAAACGGCACCGCGGGCGCCGTCGACAAGATTCCCAAAGACATCATCATCTGCGACTGGCACTACGAGCTGCGCGACAGCTATCCCA
>JAPDQV010000025.1:0-26393 GCA_034505495.1 candidate division KSB1 bacterium
TCATTTGTTCTTCCTGCACAAAAAGACTGCCAAAGTCGGTCTCACCGAACAGCAGGCGCACGTCATCAGAGAGTTCGAGTCCCACTGCCCGCGCCAGAACGTTGGCGTTCTTGCCGATGAATTCGCGGTTGACCATCACGTGACCGTCGCGGCGGATAAAAGCCTTGCTCTCCAGGATGCGGATCTGTTCGCTGTTAAGGCGCACCGCGCCAAAGGCTTCCATGGTTTTCATAAACTCGTCGGCCACCTTTTCGACGACGAACACCTCTTTTTCAGCGATGCAGAGGATGTTGTTGTCGAACGAAGCACCGTCGATGATGCGTTTTGCCGCGCGTTTGAGGCAGGCCGTCTCATCGACCAAAACCGGCGGGTTGCCCGGTCCCGCGGCAATGACCTTTTTCCCCGCCTTGAAGGCTGCCTGCACGACCGCCGGACCGCCGGTAGCGCAGATCAACGGTAGAGCAGGATGGTTGAACAAAATCTGCATGCTTTCGATGGTCGGTTCGCGCACCATGGACGCCAAATTGGCCGGGCCGCCCGCCTGAATGATGGTGCGGTTGAAAATCTCCATAGCATAGGCGGAGACTTTTTTTGCGGCCGGATGCACGTTAAAGACCACACCGTTTCCGGCGGCGATCATCATGATGATGCTGTTGAGCATCACCGGTACCGGATGGGTCGAGGGCGTGACAGCGGCAATGACGCCGTAGGGCGCCCAATCTTCGTAAACCAGGCCGTAATCGCCCGTCCAGGCTTTGGCCTCGAGGTCTTCGATGCCCGGGGTCGCATCGGCGGCGTTGTGACATTTGACGATTTTGTCCTCCACGCGGCCCATCCCCGTCTCCTGCTGCTCCATGCGCGCAAAAGTCTCGGCGTTGTCATGCGCCGCCTTGCGGAGCGCCGCGATAACCTTTTGCTTGTCGCGCTTTTTGACGGTCATCCAGACTTTTTGCGCCGCCAAGGTTGCTTCAATGGCCTCGTTTATATCGTCAAAGACGCCGGTTGTGTTGGTCGTCGACGCCGATACCGCTTTGGGTGCGGACGTCGGCTGAACGGCCTGCAGCCGCTGCATGACTTCTTCTACAATGGCGGAAACAAGTTTGTCATCCATAACTGCTCCTAAAAGATCATCTCGCCGAAGGCGTTGTGAGGATCGATGCCTGCGGCGTTGGCTTCGTCGGTATCGATGTGCATCTGCAAAATCAGTCCTTCCTTGATGCGCACGACCACATCATCGAAGGTGAGGGAGGCTGTGCCGTAGGCCTTGACCTTGATCTTGTCACCCTGTTTGAGGCCGAAACGTCGAGCATCTTCGGGGCTCATGTGAATGTGGCGCATGGCGCGGATGGCGCCTTCCGGGAGCCGCAGCACTCCGGCCGGCCCGATGACCACGAACGGAGCGCTGCCTTTGATGTCGCCGGACATGCGGCACGGCAGCTGCATTCCCAAAAAGATGCCGTCGGTATAGGCGAGCTCCAGTTGCGTCGCCTCCCGCACCGGTCCTAAAATACGCACTTGGCCGAATAAGCGGCGGTTGGGTCCCATGACCGCCACGGTCTCTTCGGCGGCAAATTCGCCGGGCTGCGTGAGGTCGCGGAGCTTGGTCAGCTTGGCCCCGGGTCCGAACAAAATCTCCAGATGTTCCTGGCTGATGTGCAGGTGGCGCGCCGAGATGCCGATCGGCACCGTACGCTCTCCGTACGGCGGCAGCATCTCATCAATGACTTGGCGGACGATCTGTTCGACTCGTCCGGCTAAATTTGCGGGTAGTGGTTTCATAGATTTCCGGAATTTCGATTAAAGCGTGCGCTATGTTATATGTTCATGCCCGACTCGACTGTTTCTAACGGAAATCAATCGAGTGCAGGAGCTCGAAAAATCCGATCTCGCCGCAAAGCTGAAAGGCTTAGATGTAATCGCGATACAATCCCGGCGCCGGCGCCGGAATGATTGCCTGATTGACGAGCAGGCCTTTGGAGACGGCCACTTTTGCGCCGGCTTCGACGGCGGCCCGTACGGCCGAAACATCGCCGGTCAGGCTTACGAACGCTTTGCCGCCCAAAGCCATGGCAAGGCGAATTTCCAGAATCTCGACGTTGGCGGCTTTGGCTGCCGTATCGGCCGCCTCCAGCAGCGTACCGACGGAAAAGGTCTCGATGATGCCCAACGAGCGAATCTCGGTCGCCCGCGTGATGCCGGATATGGCGGGCAAAATGTCGCGATGGATACGCGGCACAACCACTGAATCGATGACCGCGCCTTCCGCCAGATCGATTCCAGCCTCAACGCTTGCCGTAACCGCAGCGGTGCTGCCGGAGATGATGATCAAATACTTGCCGGAACAGATGGTGCGCGCCAGCACCAGTTCGACATTAGCCGATTTCAACATCGCGTCGGTTACCTGTAGTCCGGAGGCGATGCTGTTGAGTTCCAAGAGTCCAACGGCTTCGGGGTTCATCTATGCCTCAATGACGATTTCATGGTTTGTGACGGCCGCAATCTTGCCGTCGATGGAAGCGTGGAGATTGGCTCCCAATTTTTCTTCAGGGATGCGGGCAACGAGTTGGCCTCGCCGCACGCGTTCGCCGGGCTGTACGACCGGTTCTGCCGGCACTCCGACATGCTGTTTGAGCGGCAGAACCACCCGCTTCGGCCGCAGCTCCAACGGCTCGAAATGCGCCTCGGCTTCGTACCGGCTGACGCCCAGCCGCTGCATCAACAACTTGACCGGAACGCGCCGCGCCTCCTTAGTGAGATGCGGTTTGACGGACTTAAAGCCGTCCCATTTGCCCTTGCCGACGGCGCGAAGCTCATTCATGCCCTTGACGCACGCTTCGCGGGGATAAAGCATCTCCGGACAGGCGTACAGCGTGCACAGCCCGCATTGACAGCAAAGCAGGGCGTGACGATTCCAGATCTCCTTTCCCAATGCAGTGAAACCCAAGCTGCGCATTACGAGATGCGGCTGAACGTCGTAGCCCAGCAGGTAGCGGGGGCATAGTTCGGTACAGTAGCTGCATTGATCGCAGGCCGAGTGACCGATGCGGTCCATTTCTCGCGGGGTCCGCCGATAGCGTTGGATGAGAGGATGCTCCTCAGGCAGCACGATTAGGCCGCCGGTGGTTTTGGTAATCGGCTGCTCGAGATCCTGCAGCAGCCGTCCCATCATCAGACCGCTCTCCATCACGGCAAAAGGCGTCTGCGTGACGCCTCCGGCGGCCTCAAAAACTTCTTTGACGGGCATGCCGATCGGAAACCAGGCGGTCAGGGGCCGCTTGACCAGACCGGTGACGGTCATGAACTTGTCGGTAACCGGTTTCCCTTCGGCGGCCTGCGCGATTTGGTAGAGGGTCTCGACATTATTGACCACGCAGCCCACATCGAGAGGCAAACCCTGCGGCGGAATCAGGCGGCCGGTACACGTGTACACCAGTTCGTATTCGTCGCCGGCCGGATAATAGTCTTCGAACAGGACAATCTGCACATGACCATCGGCCGTCTGCTTCAGCGCTTCTATGGCCGCGGTGTTCTTTTTCTTAACGCCGATGGCCGTCTTGGCGGCGCCGGTCTGGGCGGCAGCCAGCTGCAGTCCCTTGAGAATCTGCGGCGCAAAATGGGTCATCAGCTCGCGGTCCTTGTGCATGAGCGGCTCGCATTCGGCGCCGTTTGCCAGATACCACTCTACTTTTGCCGCCAGCTTGACGTGCGTCGGAAAGCCCGCTCCGCCGGCGCCGACGACCCCGGCCTTTTTAACCTGCTCGATCAGCGTCATCAAGAATTCATTTCAATAAAATTCGATGCCTTTTACTCTATGATTCGAATGGTAAGACCCTTTTGCGCCGCCGCATCGCGCGCCGCCGGGGTAATGATCGTTTTACGGCTCACCACCAATTCCTTGAGGCCCGCGCGAATCAACTCGATGATGTCGCGTTCGCAATACAGTCGTTTCTCAGAATGAACGGCCGGCGCCGGCTGCGCTTCTTCCGCGCGAAATGTCGAGCAGGTTCTCACCCACTGTGCGGACGACGCCGCTTCTTTTCTGGGAAGAAAGGCGGCAAATTCTGGATCTTTTTCCAGCCGTTCAAGGACCTTCGCCACGATATTTTCCACCAATTGGTAAAGATCACGCTCGGTCATTGCGCCTCCCGCACTTCATCGACAAAACCGACGATAAGCGATCGGATCGGCATGCGGCAGGGAAACTGCAGCAGCTCTTCGGCGGCGCGACCTTCGGATGCCACCAAAACCCGGTCACCGATGCCCGCCCCTACCAAATCAACGGCGACCATTACGCCGCCTTGCGGCTCATCCTGCGGCGTGATAGGCTTGACCAAGAGAATTTTGCGGTTCTGATAGCAGGGATGTTTGATCGTGGAGACCACACTGCCGATGACACGAGCGAGAATCATAGCGGCCTGACGTCCAATTGATCCACTAATCCAACGATGGTCACATCGCTGGGAATGTTTTTGTCCGGAAACGCGCGCACCGCTTCTCCGCCGCTTACCCAAAAAACCAGATCACCCTCACGACAGCCTATAGTATCAGCAGCAACGAACAACTTGCCGGTCGCACGCCCATGCTCGTCCACCACTTCCATGAGGGCCAACTTTACCGCGGAGAGCTGGGCATCTTTGGCTGTTGCCCAGACCTTGCCGGTCACTCTGCCGAGGCGCATTTCATTGACCACCGCTTTTTTGGTAGACGATTTGCCCCCCCAGCTCAATCGCATCGACTATGGCGACAATCGAGGCGTCCGTGGGAACGTTCTGGAGCATCTGGGCCTGGCGCGCCGAGCTGCCGCGCACAACGATGACGATTTCGTTCGCGCCGGCGCCGACGCCGTCCACTGCCACGACATAATTGGAGGTAGGCTTGAGATCCGGATTAACGACGTTGACCAGCATCAGCTTTTGGCCGATCAGCCGGTCGACTTTGGCCGTCGAAACGACGGTCCCTACAACTCGTCCGATTTCCATGCTTTTCCTTTAGCGGCTTGGGGATGCCTTCCCCTGTACGCGAGATAAAAAACGATCAAGCCATCGAAATATACCCCAACAGGCCTAAAGATACAAGCGATTTTTGCAAAACGGTGCAACGGTCGGCAAAGATCCGTCATGATTTTTCTGAAAAGTGCTGACGGCGAACGAAGGCAGTTTTATAGGTTCAGCATTTAAACGCCGGACCGGCTCTTTTTTTCGCTCAACGAGAGTAGGGTTTCAATGACTTTTTGTACTGAAATGGAAATTGGTCCTGAATAACGATCTTTGAGGCCGTCCTCCAATACAATGACATGCTTTCCGATCGGTGCCCAGCGGCCCGGGTGAATGGGCCGCCGCGATGCATAGAGCCCCACTGCACACTTGCCCAATGCGGCGGCAAGGTGTAAAGGGCCGGTGCTGCATGCCAGGAGGGCATCGGCGGCGGCGATGAATCCCATTAAACCCGCCAAATCGAGTTTTCCAGTCATGTCCGTAACATGAGAAAACGGCGCGACCAGAGACGGCCTTACGGCTCTTCCTTCTTCTTCGCTGCCGGTGAGAAAAAGGCGAAATTTGTCCTGCGGCAGCGCGGCGATCAGTTGCGCCCAATTTTCTATGCCCCATTCCTTTGCGCTGCCTCTGGAGGCGGGATGCAGGATCAGATTGAGCCGCCTGCCGTCCATGATGCGGAGGTACTCCGGCGGTGTCTTCACCCCCAGATCGTACAAATCGGCGATCTGCGCCAGGGAAAGGTCGGCGAAAATACCGAAGGGCTGCAGCAAACGAAAATTGAGCTGTGCCTCATGCTGATTCGAGTTGCGTCGGGAAAAGTGAACGAGCTTGTTGCAGGTCAGCCAGTGAAACCAGCGGTGGCTGGTGCCGATGCGGAGCGGAATTCCGGCCTGCTTGGCCGCGGCGGCAATTTCTTTTCGCGGAAAAACATGTACGACGGCGTCAAAACGGCCTTCGGCCAACAGCGCAGCCTGCTGTTCGCGGGAAAGGAGTCGGAGCGCCTCCCAATCCCAAAACTCGTCAACCGAGCGACAAGCGCGAATCAGGGCTTCGGTATAACGCCTGCCCAGAAAGGAGACGCGGCAATCGGGAAAGCGCCGTTTGAGCGCTCCGGCAAGGGGAAGCGTCAAAACCACATCGCCGATGCCGTCGCTGCGGCTGATCAGAATACGTCTCGGCCGATTTATCGGCTTGTAATTTTCAGCTCTTTTGCCCGACATGTACCTCAAAGGATAGCTATTTTAGGGAAAATTACAAAGCATAAAATGGATTACTGCATCCGCCCTAGTCTTTTTATTCGGCCATAACCTTTCTCATGATAAACGTTTAGGCCGGCCGAGGAATTATTCTTTTGATGGTTTCGAGCAGAGATAACCGAGCTGGGCGCAGATGAGCGAATGGCGAATCTTGTTGCGATGCAGAAAAAAAGCCGTCCCGGCGAAGAGTCTTGCCGAGACGGCATGAAAGTCAGATTGGCGATTACTTGCGCGTGCCGAAATCGACGCGCGGGGCCTGCTGGGCTTCCGGCGGCGCTTCAAAGTAGGCGCGCTTTTCAAAATTGAACAGCGCTGCAAGCAGGTTGTTGGGGAAAATGCGGATATGGCGGTTATAGGCCTGCACGGTTTCATTGTAACGCCGCCGTTCGACGGCTATGCGGTTTTCGGTGCCCGCCAGCTCGTCCTGAAGTCGAATAAAGCTCTCGTTGGCCTTGAGTTCGGGATAGCGCTCGACCACCACCATCAAGCGACTGAGGGCAGAGGAAACCTGATTTTGCGCCTGCATGTACTGCTCGAGCAGTTGGGGATTGGCGGCCAATTGTTCCGCATTGAGCTGCACTTTGGTGGCGTTGGCGCGCGCCTGAATCACGGCTTCCAATGTTTCACGCTCAAAATTGGCGTAGCCTTTTACGGTCTCCACCAAATTGGGTATCAAGTCCATGCGGCGCTGCAGAACGTTCTGAACCTGTGCCCACGCTTCATTGACCTGCTCATCCAAAACAACGAACGAATTGTACGCCCGCTTGCCGATGCTGTAAGCGGCAAAGAGCGCGATAACGAGAACAACAAGGGTGACGATGCACCCCATGCCTAATTTGCTGCGCGGCATTGCGGCCTCCTTATTCTAACGTTTTCCATTGATCGACAAATTCGGCCAGATAGTTGATCTGAGCAATCAGATCCTTGGCCAGTGCATGAATCTCTGAGAAAGTGAATTTTCTGCTTTTGCTGCGTAATTGCAGCAGCCGGTCAAAGACTCCTTCATCCAGTTGGTAAAGTTCCGCGGTTTCCTGAAAAATGGCTTTGCTTTCTTTGGGCGGCTCCTCATCGTTCAAAGCCAGGAGAACGCGAAAGAGCGACAAAAAAGTCGGCACCGTCATGGCTAAAAAGACTTCCATGTTTCGGGCGTCATCCCAGGCCGTGAGGACGCCGTTGCGTAGATGCAGCAGTTTGCTCTTGACTTGCTCTTCGCATTTGAGGCGCAGCGCTTCTTTACCAATTTGCAGATCACGTATGAAATCTAGGCCATACAGGTGACGATGCGCCAACTTGATGTTCAGAAATTCGATCGGAAAGCTGTCGAGAGAGGATTCGATATAATCGCGCGTAAGAAAAAGCGGGACCGCCAAACCCCGTTTAGCCCATTTCTTGACCAACGGCGCGGCCTGTTCGAATCTTTCCATAGCTTCTTCGGTCAGAACCACCAGGAAATTGATGTCCGATCGCTCGGCGTCATAGTCGCCGCGTGCCGCGCTGCCGAAAAGATATACCGAAACGATGTCGGAGCCGAAAACGCCCGTCAGATCATCGAGAAACGGCTGCAGAATTTCTTCGGGAGAACGAGGTTTTTTTGCCATAAACTGCCTCTATCAAAATAGTTCTTCCTAATAGCCGCCTCCGGCGCCGCCGCCGCCGCTGAGTCCGCCGCCGAAACCGCCGAAGCCGCCTCCGAAGCCGCCGCCTTTTCCGAAGCCGCCACCAAATCCGCCGTGCGGTCCGAAAATAAACGGGCCGCCGAAGGGAAAGTCGTCGCGATGGCCAGGTCCTCTTTTTTTACGGCTTCTCGAACTAAGAAAGATGAAAAACAGGAGGACCAGAATGAACCAAAGCGGTGGAAGGTCGTCGTTAACCAGCCGAGTGGAAGGTTCCGGCTGGACGTCGCCGCCCAAGTCAATATGGTATTCGGCAGCGACATAGGCGGCAATGCGATTAACCGCCGCATAGAAAGCGCCGCCATAATCACCCTGTGCCAATCTCGGCCGCATTTCCTGCCGAAAAATGTCTCCGACGCGAGCATCATTCAAAAAACCTTCCACCCCGTAACCGGTTTCAATCCACACTTTGCGCTGATCGACGACGTTGAAAATCAGCACGCCGCGGTTTTCGCCCTTGCTGCCGATGCCCCATTTTTCATAGACGCGATTGGCGGCTTCACGATAATCTTGATCGCCAATCGTCGGAAATGTGGCAACGACGATCGCCACGCGTGCTTTGTTCCACACCCGAATGCACAGCTCTTCGATGCGTTGCTCATCGGCAGGCGGAATGACGTCCGCAAAATCGTTGACGGCCCCTTTGGGACTCGGGATTTTCCATTCCGCCGCAGCGAGGAAGCCGGCAAAAATTAATAATAAGGAAATTTTACGCACGCTTTTCACGCGCATGATACACAGTCCCTCAAGAATTATTCGAAAATACGTTTTATCTGCTGCAAAGGCAAGCTTTTTCATTTACAAAAAAGATCAGAAGGAATCTCATAGCTACCCCCTGGATAACATTCGCGGCCTGTTCTCTGCGGCAATAAAGCTCCGAGATATTCTCTGAACTTTGGGCAAAGACGCCTGTTCTGCGGTCTTTTGAAGGGTCTTAATGAGTAAAAAGTCCTGAAAGCAGATTAACGAATCGCACACCATTTCTTCAACCGCCTATTTTTCAGAGAAAAGCTTGCCGAACTGATGTTTCGGGAAAGGATTTGATTGCTTCTGTCAATAATTGTTTTAACTTTATGACAAATGATAGTGACATAACTCGAGCGCTTTACGATGGACGCACAAATTTTTTCGGCAACGATTAAAGAAAGCGATGCCGTTGCGGCGGTCATTTGTGCGGCTTTTCGTCAATTCGCCGAAAAATACCCCGAGCAGACGCGGACATCTCGTGTCTATCCGCTTCTACCATCGTCGGAATGGGTGCGCAAAACGATGAACCACGGCGCCGAATATTTTCTCCTGCGTCAAGAAGAGAGACCGGTCGGCTGTGCAGCATTGATCAAGATCAACGCAGAGATTTTGTTTATGGATCGTCTGTCTGTCCTGCCGGAATTTCGTCGCGAAGGGTTTGGAAGATACCTCGTACGGCATTGTTTGGAGACGGCGCAAAAGCGCGGAGCCAAACGCGTCGAAACGGGCGTACCGGCCGATCTGACTGAGTTGGTAGAGTGGTATCGTTCGCTGGGTTTCCGCTTCAAACAGTTGGCCCGCTTTAACGAATTGCCCTTTACCGTGGCTTTTCTCTATTTTAATCTCAAGGAACTCGAGGCTTTTTTTGCGGAAGAAGAAAATAGGCCGGCGGCCGGTTACGAATAGGCTGCGGACGCTTTCACTTTACGGCGCTTCATGTTGAACAGACCCTTTCCCTTGCCACGAAAAATCCTGACGGCAGTTATCTTGATTTTGGTTCCGATCGGTTTTGCGACCAAATATCCTGCTCTTCCGTATGCCGACTGGCTGCGCTCCAGTGCCGGCGACGTCCTTTATCCGATGTTTTGGTACTTTGTTTTGCTTTGGATTTTTCCAAAGCTCAAACCGCTTTCCGCTGCAGCATGGGTGTTTGCCTTTTCTGCGGCGATCGAAATGACCCAGATTTACAATTGGCCTGTGCTCGTCTTCCTGCGTCGATCGTTTATCGGCAGAACGTTGGTCGGCACAAGTTTTTCGTGGGACGATATGGGCTATTATTTCATCGGTTGCCTGGCCGCGGTTGTTTTTCAGATCGGCCTATACTTTTTTGTGCTTCCATCGGCCGCGGGCGAACCAGAACGCCATTATAGCGCCTTTCAGACAGGTGGTGATGGAGATAGCCCACCAGATGCCGACGCTGCCGAGACCAAAAGTATCCGATAACAGGAATGCCAAGGGTATGCGCGCCCACGTAAGCGGAACGGAAATGAGCATGGGAGGGATCGTGTCGCCCGCGCCGCTGAAAGCGCCTTCGTAAACGATTTCAAAGCCGAGAAAGAGCTCGAAAACCGCCACTATGCGAAGATAGAGGGCTCCCTCTCGGATCACCGCCGGATCGTCGATAAAAAAACGGATTAAGCGGCCGCCGTAAAAAAAGAAAACGACGCTGACGGCAAACATAAAGATTGAAACATAGAATATACCGAGTTTAACGGCTTTGGAAGCGTTTTCCGGCTTGCCTGCGCCGAGATGTTGGCCGACGAGCGTTGCAGCTGCCGTGGAAAAACCAACCGCCACATAATAACAGATGCCCTCGATACGATGTCCGACACCGATTGCCGCCAAGGCATGAGCGCCGTAGCCGCTGATGAGGCGAGTCAGCGTCATATAGCTCAGGCTGAAGAGAAGGCTGCTGAGTGTAATCGGAGCGCCGACAACAGTAACTCGGCGCATAAGCGACCAATTGAGTCGCTGCAGATCCTTGATCCTCAAATGAATCGCTTTGCGTTGCAGAAAAATCAGTGACAATACAAGCGCAACGACATGTGCCAAGACAGTCGCCAAAGCCGCGCCTTGGACTTCCAGTCGCGGAAAAGGCCCGATCCCGAAAATGAGAAGATAATCCAAGAGGCCGTTCAGTACCAAAGAACCGGCGATGATAATGAGCGGCGTAGTTGTGTCGCCCATGCTGCGGAAAGCTGCATCCAAAGTGTAGGACTCGAAAAGAAAGAACAGGCCGAAAAACATCGTCGATAGGTACGACAAAGATGCTTCAGCCGCTTTGCCTTCTAGTCCCATGAAAGCGAGCATCGGTTTTTCCGCTGCCAGACAAAGGGCCGACGTGATCAATGAGACAAAGCCCGCAAGAATGAGGGACTGAGCAAAAGCAAGTTCTGCAGTATCGGAATCTTTGGCACCGATGGCCCGCGAAGCGACGGCTACCAAACCTTCGCTGATCACCAAAGAAATAGATTGCACAGCCCAAATGACAAAACCGCCGGCGCTGACGCCGGCAAATGCTTCGGCGCCCAATCGGCCGACAAACCAGGCGTCAACGAGGCCGAATAACATAATTAACAGCATCGAACCTATGGCAGGAACGGCGAGCTGAAAAATTGCCCGAGGGAGCGGCAGACTGGTGACATCAACTGAAGCGCCGGTGGTTAGGAGCGCCGCCCCTTCCGGCTCAGGATGCCAATCGGGCAAAAGATCGGTCATGCGTTTTTTGTCTTTGCTTTCCATAGGCTCGCTAAATGATTGAGGAAATGTAGGAATTTCTTGGCCTAATCCCTAAAAGAAAACTGTATGGTGTGGATCGATTTGTCGCACCCTATTCATCCGTACATGTGCCGATGGCCCGGTGATCCGTGGACTCAGACGGAGCCTTGGGCTGATCTGCAAACCGACGGCTATTTCCTCCAGGCGTGGCGATTCGGTGAGCACAGCGGTACGCATCTTGGAGCTCCGAAGCACTACTTACGGGGAGGAGCCGACTGCGCCTCCATTCCCGTGCATCATTTGGTCCCATCAGGCCTACGGCTGGATGTTCGTGAAAGAGTGGGCGGCAATGCCGACTATTTGGTTACACCCAAAGATGCGACAGAGATCTCTGAGCGGTTGCGCAGCCTCTCCGGTCCGGCGGTGGTTTTGGTCTGTACGGGATGGGATCGGTTTTGGTCTTCTCCCTCAAAATACTTGGGTGAAAGAAACGGAGAGCTGCATTTCCCCGGCATCGCTTTGGACACCATTGAGTATCTGGCGCAACACTCATGTGTCGTGGGTGTCGGCATTGATACGGCCGGTATTGACGGCGGACGGAATGCAGACTTTACCGCCGGCAGACGCTGCGCCGAATTAGGGTGGTATCATATTGAAAATATGACCGGTTTGAGCAGAATTCCGCCGCAATGTCGTCTGTTTATCGGATTATTGTCTTTGGTCGGCGGCTCCGGTTCACCCTGTCGAGTGCTGGCACAGGTCGATAAGTCAATGGAATGATAATTGCTTTGAAAATGCAAGAAAATAGCATGAAAATTGGCAAATGACTTGTTATAAAGGATAAAAGATTAGCCCTGCAGGCCGAACACGTCCGCGCAGCCTATAGGGAGAATGTCCTACAATGATACAACATTTTAGAGGCAAGACAGTTTTTGCAAACCTGGTGCTGGGAGCCTTTCTCCTACAGCTGATCGCTCCCTTGGCTGCGGCTCAGACGCTTCCCCTTTCAACTCCGGTTACGATCGGCTATTTCCCTACTAAAGTGGGACGCTACGGCACACGCATAACTTTTCGTGTGCATGTTACGGATGATGCCGATCTCCGACAGGTCATCTTTGTGATGTTGGACAGCGATAAACCGATCCGCGGCGCCATGACTGCTCTCACGCAGGAGGGGCCGGTACCGGTCGAGGTTCTGACCCTCAAACCCACACCCCTATTTACCCAAGCCAAATTGACCTCGCAATCCAAGAATAGTATAGCCGCCAACGAACTGCTGCAGGTTTCCCAGGTTACAGGTGAATTTTTGCGCGTTGTTTCTCAGGACGGCAAAAAGGGATTTGTTCGTTGGGAGGATGTCCAAGTCGTCTCTTGGGGAACCGCCTATGCGGTCACTCTTCCGGCTTCGATGACCTCGCGTTCGTCGCTTACTTATCGTTTCGAGGTGATCGGAGAGGAACTTTTAGCCGCTACGGAGCCCATCAAAATGCGGTTGCTGACCGATGACGAGATCCAAAAGTTGCTTGCTCAGTACCGTGCCGCGGGCAAGTCCAAACAGACTGCGCAAAAGCAAAAAGTAGGGGAGCCCAAAAAACAAGCGGTGAAAAAGCCGGAAAAGGAAAGCAGGAAAACCCCGGTGGTTGTCAAGGCGGCGCCGGCGAAAAAATCCTCCACCATTCGGATCGGGCCGCTTTGGGGCGGATTGGCTATTGCAGGCGGCTTGGCTTATTACTTTCTGCGCGGCAAACAAAGCAGTCAAGATGAAGACGTGGCGACGCTGAACGTTTTGGTGGATTGGGAATGAGCATAAAAATGAAAAAAAGCGTGACTGCCGAAAGAGTTTTGCTTTTATTGGGAGCTGCAGTCATTTTTCACTTATTGAGCTGCGCCGAGGCTCCGACAATGCCCACCGGTTCCAACGATGCCGCACTTTCCGCATCGCTTCAGCTGTCGCAGAAACATTACTCGGCGGCTGCGCTCGACAGCTTGGTGCTGCGAATTTCTTATACGGACAAGAAGGGCAACCCTGTAACCAAAAAATACAAGCTGACGCTCGACAGCCTTCGCACCGCGGTCAAACTGCAGGTTCCTGCTGAAAAGCAGTTGGAGGTGTCAGTCACCGGCTATCAGGATTCTACGGCCGTGCTTTACGGCAGCAGAACCGTCTTTCCGATCAACAAGGGCAAGTCGGCCGATGTCCGCATCCTTCTCGACTTTTTGGTTCCGACGATCATTTTATCTCCGCCCGATACGACGTTGCAGGCCGAACAAACGGTAACCCTTTTTCTTGCAGCGAGAAACGTGGTCGATTTGGCGACTTTTGGTTGTCTGGTACGCTTTGATCCGACGGTTCTTCAGGTCGTCGAGCTGGGAAGGGAAGACGCCTTTTTGAAAGGCAATCACGGAAATGTCACGCAGCTCGAATTTATGCCGGACAATGTGAGGGGGACGGTTCGCGCGGTCTTCGGCGTGTTTCCGGCAAGTGCGGCAGTCTCCGGCAGTGGAAAACTGGCGCGCATCGTGTTTCGCGCCCTCAAGGCGGACACGACCAATGTGCAGATCCAGGTCGACAATCGTGTGAACTCAGATCTGGGTCTGTTCAATAAAAATGCGGAATTGATGTATTCGGTCGGCCTCGGCAGCCGACTCTTTATTAAAGGCGGGCAGTAAGATGAGCGGCAAAACTTTTTTCAACTTGCGGCTTGGGGGCGGGCTTGTTTTATTCTTGCTGACCGGTTTTGCCTTTGGACAAAGCGGTCAGGTTATTTCCGCCTCTTTCGGGCCGCCTTCGCAGGCAAATACCTGGGAGAAATACGTCATTCCATTAAAGGCTGAGACGTTCGGTGTCTCTGAAACAGAATTTGCTCAGGTCATGCAGTCGGTTCAGAGCTTTCGCATCCGCACTGAAACTGCCGACGGACCGGATGTCGGCGCAGTCGATCAGGTGATCATCGGCAACCGATACATGAGCACATTCGATGCGGGTGCAGAGGGGTGGAATGCAGCCGGCGACGGAACGCTGGAATGGGTGGCAGCCGGAGGTGCAGAGGGCGGTTTTCTGCAGATCAGCGATTGGGCCAGCGGCGACTGGCACTACGCCGTGGCGCCGCTGCTGTGGTCAGGCGATTGGAGCGCTCTCATGGGGCAAAATATCGAGTTCTTTTTTAAAACGGACCGGCCGGACTATGGTTCGATCATCGAAATCTCCAGCGCCAGAGTCAAGCGGCTGATCCTTTCCATTCCTTCGCTCGTTTTGGCTCCAGGAACGCGGATGACCATGACCGTCTCATTGAGCGAACCGACGTCGAGCGGAGTGGCGGTTCGATTGAACTCGCACAATACGGCCTGCGCACAAGTACCGGCGAGCGTAGTCATTGCTGCAGGCCAAAGCAGCGCCGAGTTTCTCGTCGTCATTCCTGAAACGGCTCAGGAGGGCTGCTCTTCGGTCATTACAGCGGAGGCGGAAGGGTATGCCTCTACCCGCCTGACGCTCAAAGTGGGGACGCCGAATGCAAAGGCTTCACTCAAAGGCCGCATTACCGATGCCGTCACCGGCGCGGGAATCCCCAACGCCTTGGTCTCTGTAGCCGGCGTTTCGACATTGACGGATATCGACGGCTATTATGAGTTGACCGGCATTTCGACCGATCAGGTAACCGCCAACTTTACCGCCCAGCCCCGCAGCGGTCCGGCGCCTCTGACGGTGCAGTTTTCCGATTTGAGCGGCACGGTCCAGCAGGCCATTTCCATCAGCGCCGACGGCTATGTCACTTATGAATCGACTGTTTCTTTGTCGCCCGGCGTCGTCACCACACTGAACATCTCTTTGTCGCCTGTGATCACTGACAACGAATATCGTATCGTGCTGAATTGGGGAAAATTTCCGTCAGACCTCGACATCTATTTAATCGTGCCGAAAGACGGTTTTCATGACGCCACCTATGTCTATTACAGCAATCGCGGTTGGTTCAACACGTATCCTTATGCCGTGCTCGACATCGATCGCCGGCAGGGATTCGGTCCCGAAACCATCACCATCCAAAGGCTGATCGCCGGTAAATATGTAATTTTTGTGCATAATTATTCACGCGATGCTGAACTTACTGATTCCGAAGGCATTGTGCAAATTTACGGCCGCAGCGGCCTCCTGCAGTCCGTCAGCGTGCCGAAAACGGGCACGGGACCCTATTGGTACATCGGCGACATCGACGGATTGACCGGCCAAATGACCATCAAAAATGTCATTCAGGAGGAGCAGCCTAGGCCCAATATCATGGGTTTGGCAAAAATGGCGCTTAAAAGCGAGCCGAGAGGGCAGATTACCTCCTGGGCATGGGATTTCGATGATGACGGTGTTGTTGATGCCACCAGCCGTAATCCTCTGTGGACCTATACCAACCCCGGCGTGTACACCGTCAAGCTGACGGTTAGCGACGGCGTCAACAGCTATGTGGAACGCAAACAAAACTACATTACCGTTACCGCCGCGCCGCCTAATGAGCTCAGCGGGCTTCAGGTTTCAATTACCCAAATCGATCCTGCCAACTTTCCTTTGATCAAGTGCCTGGTCTCGGTCGTCGATCAAGATATCAATCAACCGGTCACAGACCTGTACGTCGGCAATTTCGACGTGAGAGAGGAGAACCGACCGACGCAGGATCTGCGCGTGCGCAAACTCGATGCAAGCATCGGAACGCGCGCCGACATTGTCTTTGTTTTTGATGTAACCGGCAGCATGGGGGAAGAGATTTCCGGCCTCAAGGAAAGAGTGGTCGAGTTTGCCGATTCGCTCTCCCGCAGCGGTGTGGATTTTCGTCTCGGTTTGATCACCTTCGGCGACGAAGTTTTGAGCATCAGCGACTTTACCTCCAATCCCCTCGAGTTCAAGAGTTGGGTGGAGGGGCTGATAGCCGACGGCGGCGGCGACGACAAGGAGAACGCCCTCGAAGGCTTGGCGGCTGCCGCACGTCTTTCTTTTCGCCAGGCAACGCAAAAGGTCTTTATCCTTATAACCGATGCGGATTATCACGAAGCAGGTGAAAGCGGCGACGGCACGACGCGCTATACCACCGAATCGATCATTTCCTTGATGCGCGAGGAAGCAGTCCAAGTCAACGTCGTCGGCCCCGATTTAGCACAGTACACCCGCATGGCCGAAGAGACCGGCGGCCAATTCTACAGCATTTACACTTCCTTCACCCAAATTATTCGACGGCTTGGCGGATGGATTACTTCGCAGTATGTCGTTACCTATGTGCCGGAAAACACGGTTGCCGATAATACACTCCGACATGTCAAGGTCGAGGTTACCCAAGGCAACCGCGGCGGTCGGAGCACGGGGGTCTATTTTATCGGTTCGGCCAAGCTTTTGCTCAATCCGCCGACTCTGCTCGGCAAGCTGGGCGATATCTTGACGGTGGATGTGCGTGTCGAAAACGTCAATAACCTGTCGATGGCCAATTATGTTCTCAGTTTCGATAATAACAAGCTGCAGGCGCTCCAAGCAGAAGAGGGTGATTTTTTCACTCAAGGCGGCGCGTTGAGCACCTTTGTGCCGCAAATCAACAACAGTATAGGCCATATCGATATCAGCGCCTCGCGGGTCGTTCTCAACAGCGATATGAGCTCCGGCGTCAGCGGCAGCGGCCTGTTGGCTCGACTGCGCTTCAAGATAATCAATCAGGATTGCGCCGGTCTCATCTCGTTCGTCAGTTACGATTTTCGTCGACCGGATGACAGTAAATTGACCCTTGTTACCGCAGGAACTCAAATTTATTCCGTCGGCACGGTCGGTTCTTCGGCCATTTTATGTGATTTCGACCAAGACCTGGACATCGACACGCGCGATTTTGCCCTTCTTGCGACATTCTGGAAACCGCGCAACACGCCGTTGGGAGACGTCGGCCCCGCCCTGGGTGAGCCGCCCTTTTTCACTCCGCAACCCGACGGGGTTGTTAATCATGAAGATTTATTTGTCTTTACGCGCATGTGGAATTGGTATCACGGCGCGATATCGACCTACGGTGGACTGGCGAAAAACGAGATTCCCGGTTACCGCCTCGAAACGCATCTTGTCAATGACGGATTGCAGAGGGTCACGATCGTTTTGACGAATGTTGCGCCGTTTGCCATGGGACGGGTGATTGTGCAGACGCCGGCAGGAGCAGCTCTGCAGGCGGCCCGAGAAGGCTTGCTGCTGACAGCCGACGGTAGCGCCGCAGCGGTGATGGTCGACAAGATCGGTCTAGACAGTTACGAAATTGCCTTTGCGCGATTGGCGGCGACCGGAAAGCCGGCGCAAGTGAGCGGCAGCGGCAGCTTGTTGACTTTTGATCTTAAAGGCGCCACAGGGGAGGCGTCAGTATCGCTTCTCGAATTGCGCAGCGCGCGCAATCAACCGATCTATATCAAAGCCGAGCTGGAAGAATCAGAACCAGCGCTGCAGGTTCCCAAAACTTGGCTTTTAAGCGGGTACCCCAACCCCTTTAACAGCCGCACAGTTATTGAGGTCGGTTTGCCGATTGCGGGCGAAGTCAAATTGAACGTCGTCAATGTCCTGGGCAGGCCGGTGCGGCAGCTGATCGATCGGCATTTGGAGGCCGGCGTGCACAAGGTCATTTGGGACGGAACGGATGATGACGGGCGCGCTTGCGCCGGAGGGATGTACCTGCTTTTGCTTCAGGCAGGCGGCCAACAGATCACACGTAAAATCGTCTATCTGAAATAAAGATCTGGGGATCCACGGGGCCCCCAGATCTTTAAGCCTTCCTCTATTCCTTCAACAGTTTGATGCGAATGTTCCGAAACTCTACAGGATGACTCTCGGCCTGCAAAGCGATATAGCCTTCACTTAATAGCAGGTTGTCTCCGGTTATCAGCTTTTGGGCATCGGGATCCTGGGGGTCTAGTTGCGGCTGTTCATACTCTAAAACGGTTTCGCCGTTGATGCGGTGAATGATGCGGCCGGCGCCGTGCACTTCGACCTCAGCCGTTACCCATTGATCGCCGTGAAACGTCGGAGAGCTCGAAGTGATGCAGTGCTGCGTCTCCAGCTTTCCGGCAAGGACGATGTTTGTGCCTGGCGTGCAGACGTTGCCGGTTGGACGCTCATCGCGGCCGTTGCCGCCGAGAAGCTGCACCTCGATAGAGACCGGAAACGACTGCTCTTTCGCCATGGTCGAGGGGTCCTGACAGTGGATCATGATGCCGCTGTTGCGGAATGCCCAGTCGGGAGCGCCCGGCGTCTGTTCGCCGAGGAAGCGATACTCAAGGCGCAGGATATAATGTGAAAACTTTTGCTTGTAGAACAGATGGCCGAAACGATTGTCGAACCGCTCATACTGGTCATAGCCCACTTTCAGCACCCCATCCTCAACGCGAAACGTGTTGCCGAAATTCTCACCAAGCTCATAACCGGCAATTTTCGGCGTCCAGCCCGAAAGATCGACGCCGTTGAAAAGACTGATCCAGTCTTCGTTGGTCGGCTTTTGGCTGCAGGCACTAAACAGAACAGCAATGATTAAAAAAACGGAAAAAAAGCTGAAACGGTTCATAGGGTCTCCTTTCAAAAAAATGAGGCGTCTCTTTTATTGACGCCTCGACAAGAATGCCCTTTTAGAATTTTAAGGGGATAGACTGAAACAATTGAGCTTGCCTTATTGTGCGACCTGAACGCATAAAAGCCGGTGAAGGTCGCGAATAAGCAGCTTGCCGTCGGCCAGCGCCGCAGGAGCCCAGTTCTGATCTCCTAAACGGCGGGCCATAGGATCCATGTTTTCATCGATTGTCAGCAATTCCGCAGACGCCAAAGGCTTAAAACCGGCGGGATCCGGCTCAATGAGATAGAGAGTCTTCTGACCGTCGGTGCTGAGCAAAAGGCCGTCGGCCAAGATCATACTGCCTTTGTTGAACAGGGGTTGACGGCCGGTCTTCCACTTGATCTGCCCGTCGATGCCCATGCAGACCAAGCCGTCGCGGCGCTCATTGGTTGTATAATGAGCATAGAAATGATCTTTATAAAAAATCGGCGGTATGGTGTGCGAACCAAAGTCCTGGTTTTTGAACAGCTCCGTAACCCGATAACTGCCGTCCGGCTGCGGATCGACGCGGATAAGGGCGCTGCCGGCTTCATAAGCGCCGGAGATAAGGAGACGATTTTCTCCGGCATCCACGGCAAAGGGGACCGGAATGACGCATTGCCAGTTGTCATATTCCCACAGAATTTTTCCGGTGAGCGGATCGATGCCCGCAACCTTGCCGCCGCCCGCCGATGAGCCTCTGCGGCCGCTCGAAGCTGAGATCGTCACCACCTGATCCTTGCCGCCGATCTTGACAAGAGTCGGGCTGGAATAGCCCGGTGCGCCCAAAGGCGGCGTGCTCCATTTCAGTTTGCCGCTGAGCTTTTCGTAGGCCACAACGCCTGCCTTCGGCGCCTGCGACGCCACGATCACCAGATCTTGATAGATCAGCGGATTTTGCGTAATGGCCCAGGTCGGAATCTGATCGCCGCCGAAATCCTTCCAGATGTTTTTATTCCATACCGGCTTGTGCGTATTGAGGTTAATGCAGTAGAGGTCGCCGTTGTGGCCGCAGGAATAGATATAGTCACCGTCGATGGTCGGCACGCTGCGCGAGCCTGGGAACATTACAGACCCTGGGGCTTTGTAGCCATAGTTCCATAGCTCTTTACCGGTGTTGAGATCGAAACAGCGCATCGTATCGCCGACCTGGTCATCGCGATCGAGCAGGTAAACTTTGCCGTCTTTGACTGCCGGTCCGCCGAAGCCACGGCCGACGGAGACGGTCCACAAAACTTTAGGGCCGGAGCTCGGCCAATTGCGCAGGATCCCCTTTTGCGGCGAGGTACCGTTGCGATTCGGCCCCATAAATTGCGGCCAATCCGATGCGTAAGCTCCCCATAACAAGGCCAAGAGAACAAAAAGTGTTCGGCAAAATCGCTTTCCCATCTTTACATCCCTTTCCATTACGAGTTGATTGATGTTGCAGATGTTTTTGAAATGAGCACTCAAGGGCGTTTGTTTCGGCTTTCTAAAACGCTTTAGGAGAGAAAAAGTTCAAAGTTCGAATAAAAAGTTGCAGCTGCAGAAACCGGAAGGGGAAGCGGGCGCACTGTGACGGATGCCCGCCCCCTTTAACAAGGATCGCTGCTATCGCAATGATTTGCTCAGGCGAAGCAAATTTTGAAAAAGATCACCCGCCCCGGCAAGTTTGTCCTCGTTACCATAGACGCAGTAAACGTTTTTCTTCAGCACTGCGGCAACGAGGTCGGCGCTGCTGCGAATCTCTTTTACATTTGTTGCCAGCATTTGCTCACGCTCGGACTGTACCTGAGCGCGGGTCACGTTCTCCATGCGGCGGCGGAAAGCCAAATCGCCTTTGGCGGCAGGCGTCATGGGACGGTCGACGCGTGCCGTAGCGCCGATGATGAGTCGCGTCATCTCCTTATCGTCGGCGGTAAAATTGCGCAGGAACTGCGGCGCATTATCGAATGCCTGCAGTGTTTCGCGCAGATTGGGGTCCCGGTACGAGGAAAAGACGACTCTGCCGGTAGGCGAGAAGGTGCAAAATCCGCCGTAGGCGCCGCCGACGACGCGGACGGTCTGCTGAAGGTACTCGCGCGATAACAGTTGTTCGACCACCCGCAGACTGCCGTGCCACTCGTAGCCCAGTTTTTTGAAATCGTAGCCTTTGACGACATATTGCACCTTGGAAGGAGCGGCGATACCTTCGTTGCGCGGTGCAAGACTGAACTGCCAGATCGGCTTTTCGCCTGATCGAGTCGGCAGCGCCTCGACGAGCGCCGGCAATTCTGCCTGCAGGATGGAAAGGCCCTCCGCCGCAGAAGTGGCGGAAATGACAAGATGGTCACGGCAAAAGAGCAGGTCGGCTGTTTTGCGCAGCGTCGCAGCGATCTCGTCGGCTCGGCTGTCGAAATCGTCGACGAGCCGAGTGACCCAGCGATAATAGTCATATCCCGAGGTCATCTCATCAAAAAAGCCTTCTCGGCTAAAGTAGGAGGCAAGCCGCAGTCGGGCATAGGTGAGTCCATCGCGACGGATGCTTTCGTCCAGGCGGGACTGATGGCGCGCCAAGACGGTACGCAGCCGCTCGCGATCATCGAATCGGGTCGTGCGCACGATTTCACTCATCAGCGCAATCAGCTTGTCTGCTTTTGAATGCGTTGCTTTACCGGCAACCATCAGGAACGGCAGCAGATTTTCATCGCGGCGCTCGCCAAGGTAGCTCGTCAGATCGACGCTGAACCCGCCGGTGTGCAGATAGAGCGCCTTGTCCAGTTCGCCGAAAGAGTAATGCTCGGTGTTTAGATTGCCCAGCGCCTCGGCAAGCAGGGCTGCGTAGGGGAGCAGTTCCTGCGGCAGGACGCGCAAATCAAAGAACAGCCGCAGATAGATCACGCCGTTGGTGAAATCCTCATAATGATAAAGCGCTCTACCGGCAAGAAAATGTTCGCTCACTTCGTACCAGGGCGCCTCTTTCTGAATGTCGGATAACTCGAGCACCGGTATAGTCGCCAGGGCTTCCGGCGAATCTTCGCGCTGCTGATAATCCAGGAGGTCCTTGGTGCGTGAGATCAGTTCGTCGATCTGCTGATCGTTCAATGAGGCCTTGAATTGCCGCAGCTCTTCTTCGACGGCGCGATTGAGCTGCTGCTCGCGGTCGGGCTGCGGCGCCAAGGCCATCAGCAGGCAGTGGGGGTTATGGAGCAACCACCTACGTATCCTACTTTCGAGCAAAGGTGAGGTCAGCGCCTCCTTAAGCTGCGCCAGAGGTTTTTCGTATTCGAGACCACAAAAAGGATCGTCGGCATAGGCCCAGGTCGGCAGCAGCTTAAAGTTGAGGGTAAGCCCTTTTTGCGCATCGTTCTCTTCACGCAGACGGAACTCCAGGCGATTGATCGCCCCCTCTAATGCTTCCTTATCCAGGCCTTTTTCCACCACCTGCTGCAGTACGCCCATTACGATGTCATGAAATCGGGTAAGGTCTTCGAGAGCCGCGTCCTGAGCGATGATCTGAAAGACATTTTGTCGCAGGACGTCGAGTTGGGCGTAAACCTCGCGGCCGATGCCGGCCTGCTGCAGAGCAACTCGGATGGGCGCCGCTTCCTGTTCGATCAAGACCTCCTGCAGAACCTCCAGAGTCATGACGTCGAGCGGATCGCCGCCGGAGCCGCAAACCCAGCTAAGACTGAGATAGCTTTGCCGAGACGGATCGGCGCCTTGTGTCGCCGAATAGTAAGCAATCTTGACTTTCTTTTCTGAAAACGGGCGTTGCACAGGGATGTCGATGCGCTTCTGTCCTTTGCGGTTGAAACGGGAAAGGTATTTTTCGTCAATGAACTTGAGCTCGCGCTGCAGATCTGCGTCACCGTAGAGAAGAATCAGGCTGTTGCTCGGATGATAATAGGTGCGATGAAAGTCGAGAAAGGCTTCATTGGTTAGAGTAGGGATGGCGCTCGGATAACCGCCTGAGGAAAAGCGGTACGGCGTATCGGGGAAAAGCTCCTTGTAAGCCTGATATTCGAGTTCGCGCGAGGGATTGGAGAACGCCCCCTTCATCTCATTATAAACAACGCCGCGGTAAACAACCTCGGCGTTGCGATCGGTTAATTCATGGTGCCATCCTTCCTGCATCAGGATTCGCGGTTCCTGGTAGATCAAGGGAAAAAACACCGCATCGAGATAGACGTGCATCAGATTGAAATAGTCCTTTTCATTCATCGAGGCGACAGGATAGATCGTAAAGTCGTTGCCGGTCATGGCATTCAAAAAGGTGTTGAGTGAGCCTTTGGCGAGCACATCGAACGGACTTTTGACCGGAAAGTTTTGGGAGCCGTTGAGCACCGCATGTTCGAGGATGTGCGGCGTACCGGCGTCCGAATTGGGGAGCGTTTTAAAGGCAATACTAAAAGTCTTGTTGGCATCGGCGGCAGCTATTTTTATCAAATGGGCGCCGCTGCGGACATGCTCAAAGTATAAGCACTCGGCATTCACCTCCGGCACATAGCGCGTTTCCAGCAGGCGAAAACCATGCAGCACATCGCCCGGTATTAGCGAAGAACGCGCAGATGCGACAAAGGCCGTCAGCACGATCATGGCCGCGCCCATAAAAAGCTTGCTCATCAGCCATTCCTCCATGTACCGTTTTCCTTTCGTAATTCTTTAATCAGCTCTACGATTTTTCCGATCGAATCCGAGTCGGGTCCGATCGGAGCTTCAACTTGTTGTGATTGTTCTACTCCATTCCGTGCGATGCATTCGGTTTTATCGAATAAGCAGACATTTGCGCGTCAGCACCCGGTCCTCCGTTTTAAGACGAACGAAAAAGACGCCGGAAGCGGCCTCGGCCGCGTCCCAACGAAAGACGTGACGGCCTGGAGCAAAGGCAAGGTCCGCCAATCGGGTTACCAACCTGCCGGTCGAATCTATAATTTCCAGTTGTACCCGTTTTTCTTCGGGTAGGAAAAAGGTAATAAAAGTCTCCGAATTGAATGGGTTGGGAAAAGCAGGAAGGAGGTCAAAACCATTTCGTTCCACCTTTTTCCGGATTTCGGTCGAGGGTTCGCACAGGTTATCCAAAAGCGCCTGATATTTCGGAGCCGATTGGCGGTACGGCGGGAATTGGTCGAATTGGCTTTCCAGTGCGCCCCAACTGCCGTATTTGCCGCTCTTAGGGCCGATAAAGGAAAAATTCATCAGCAGAGCCGTTTTGCCCGGCAGCACAAAGGTGCGCAGCGAGTCGAACCATTCGCAGTAGAGATCGTACATGCCGGGGTGGGTTTGGGCTTCCGTCAGGGCCGAATTGTACGGCTGATCCGAGCCGAACGGATTGGGTGTCAGGTGTTGACCGCCCTCGTAATAGATCATCGGCAGGTTCAGTTTTTTGGCGATGGAATTAAATTGGTCTTTAGTCCATTTGTAGGAATCCGAAAGCATACCCTCGCGCGCCCAAAACAGGACGTCCTCCGCCGTTGCGGCAGCCCCCAATTTCTCCAGCGCCGCATAACCGCGCTCTGAAAATCCAAAGTAAGCCGCGGGAGAAAAGGCGTCAAAACTGCCGGGACGCATGTTAAAGACGATGCGGTTACTGACGTCCTGCCAAGCGTGCTGCACGCCGACGACGCGCACCAGCCGATCGAGCTGACCGGCAAACTCGTCGCTCCACCAATCCAACGCCCGCTGAATGAACGGAACGATGCGTTCCGGCCAGGGACGTGTCTGGTCGCCCGCAATGTTCACGTACTGGGTCTGCGCAAACATCCAGTTCCAAATTTCGTTCGAATATTCGACATAAATTTTCACATCGGGACGCAGGCGGTCGCGGAACAGTCGCGCCATATTGCGGACATATTCTTCATCGGCAAGGTGCGGCACGCAGACCCAGGCGTCGGCGCCCTTTAGATTGCAAAGCTCGATCATCCACTCGTAGGGAACGCCGCGAAGAGTATAAGTGTAATCATCGATCTGCGGCCGTTCGTTCCAATACCGGAGCGTCGAATTATTGGTATAACCCCAATCCATAAAGCGCAGAACTTTGAACGGCTCCAGCTTTTCCAGCCATTCGGAACACCAAGGGTTTTGCTCATAAGTAGATTCTGTACCCGGAAGCAATACCCGAATGTTGCGAACGTGATTGCCGCGCTGCGACTCGAGGATTTCCAGAGAAAAGATATTGTCTTTGCGCTTGAGGTCGAACTCGATCCTTCCTGGGGCCTGCCTGTACAACTTGGCATCGAAACCGACGTTTACTTTGCCGATGCCGTCGTAAAGCACGACATAACGGCCTTCCTTCAATGAAAACGTGTTGGCCCATACAGTCCGCACGACCTGCGTCGTCTCGGTTCCGGCAACACGGAAAGGCAACTCAAGGGGATAGCCGTTTTTGTCGAGCGGTATACGATCCAGAACGCCCGTATCCCATGGATTCTTGCCGCCGTTCACCCAGGCGGAGTTGAAGGTAATCCATTGTCGGCTGTATTTCATGATGTTGACGAACGGCCACTCGCTGCCCCAATCGGAGGGGCCGGCAAGGTTGGTGCCGATGCGCAGAACGCATTCGGATGAAAACAAGTTGACACTGAACAAAAGTATCGGCAAGACGAATTTCATGCGTCGATCTCCTTGAACAATGCATACAAAATATTGTCAAAAGATGCCGGCAAAAGGCAGCCAATAAAAAATACGCTATGCGCAGCCGACGCTGCCGAAAAGAGTCATTTGTTCCGCTACGATCTCGGCCGCCGCTTTTTGAATCGACTGCATCAGCAGCGGAAAGTCGTGATAGCGGCCGCTGCTCTGCGCCATAAAGTCGGCCGCCGCTTTGAGCGCCGCCTGAGACATTGCGGTATAGATGTTGATCTTGCGGATGCCGCAGCGAACGGCGCGGCGAAAATCGTCTTCCGAGATGCCTGAGCCGCCGTGCAGCACCAGGGGGATGCCGCACTTTTCGGAAATCCGCTGCAACCGCTCGAAATCGAGGCGCGGCTCGCCTTTGTATTTGCCGTGGGCGTTGCCGATTGCCACCGCGAGCGCATCGACGCCGGTTCGTTCGACAAATTGTTGCGCCTGATCGGGATCGGTGAAAAAGGAGGGATCAGCCTGGCTTTCCAGGCCGCCGCCCTCGTCACCGCCTACGGCGCCGAGTTCTGCTTCAACCGAAATGCCGAGCGGTCGACAAAGCTCGATAACCCTGCGCGTCTGTGCCAGATTTTCCGCAAAAGGCAACTTGGATCCGTCGAACATGACCGAGGTAAAACCGTTGCGGATCGCCTGCAGAAAGCTTGTGCTGCTCATCCCGTGGTCGAGATGGAGAGCAACCGGCACCTTGAGTCGCGCTGCCTTATCGCGAATCAGCGTGCAGATGTCGTAAAGAGGTACATAAGGAAAATGCACTTCGGCGATGCTCAAAATGACCGGCGAACGCAGCGTCTCCGCCGTTTCAAGAATGGCTTCTAAAAACTCCAGATT
>JAPDQV010000025.1:26403-51945 GCA_034505495.1 candidate division KSB1 bacterium
CATAATCGCGCCGGACAGCATCCTGCAAAATTTCAGACATCGATGTGAGCGGCATCTATTCTCCTGATTTCTCGGATTGAAATTGAGGCAACGGATCAACAGAGGCCTATTTTGCTCGGCTCTAACTATCGGTTTGCCAAAACGCTTAAAAATAGATCGCAGGTATCAGCCTGGGCAATTGTTCCGTCGGGCGGCGTGAGCCGGAGACTATTTCATAGATCGCTTCGTTCGTGCGCGTCATGGTTTCCATAAGCTCCGGATAAGGACGGTTGCAGATATCGACCAGTCCGATGTTGTAATTTTCGCCGTCGAATCGGCCGAGAATCGGCTGATCGTTGAGCTGAAAATAATGGGCGCCCACCAGGTCCGGCTGTGCTGCGGCCTGTTCGACGTAATAGCGGTAGGCAACGCCGCGTTCGGCCTGCGAGACCACGCCGCGGATGCCGGTCGAAGGCAACCCGCGGTCGATCGCGCCGTGATGAAACTCGCCGATCAAGACCGGTCGTCCCGACCTGCGGGCAATTTCGGCTACCGTGGCGGGATCGGGCCGCTCGGTGTAAGAGTTGATCGAAAAGACGTCAAAGTACTTGCCGCCGACATAGCACAAGTCGGAGCTGATCCAGGCGTAACGAATGCCAAGATTGAGATGATGCGGATCGAGACGGCGCAGAGCCTCACAGGGAAGCCGCAGGTATTCGTCGACCATGAGGGCGGAAAATTCCCACAAGTCTTTCTCGGCCTGCTGCGACAACTTGGCGGCGTCCAAAATCGCGGTCGTCAATAGCTCATCGAAAGATGAAAAGGGTCTTTGCCAAGCGGAAGAAAAGCGCGAGACGTCGCCTGAATAACGGGAGCGCAGCCAGGCGACGAGCTGTTTGCGGCTTTCCGAGGGCGTTGTCGTCGCCAGCATTTCCGAGGCAATGTTGTTTTGTCCGAATGCCCACAACGGCTCGTTGTCAAGAAAGTAACCGATGAGATAAGGATCATCCTTGAAATCTAAGATCTGGCCGGCGAATTTCTCCGCTGCTTCCTTGTATTCCGGGGCAAAAACATCTGGAAAATCTCGATAGAGAAGGACGCGGGTAGACGGAAAGCCGCGCAGCGGCCAGACATAGGGCAGCTTGGCGCTCTTGATCAGTCCTAAATCCGACCAGTTGCCGATGGTGTTAAAGCGGCATTGAAGCAAAAGTCCGCGCGTCGTCTGTCGCCATTTTTGCTCCCAATCGCTGCCGAAGACGCGGATCCAGTTGGCGGTCAAAAAACTTGCGGCGTACATACCCCTGCGGCCGCCAAGCGCCGGTTTATAGATCGATGTGGAATCGGGAAGCCATTCGAAAAGATCCTCCATACCAGAAACAGGACCGAATGAGCTGGGAATCGAAACATCCATGCCGACGCTGAAAAAGGCATAGCCGTCCGGATCGACAAGCCACCATCGGTCGTCTTTAACCACGCGGAAAAAACCGGTGCCGGCAAACCGTTTTCTCTTCCAGCCGCCGTAGGACGACCAATCGTCGGGGAATTGGCCTTTAGCCGTCGAGTTAACCAAAGCGGTCAGGTCCTCGCTTAACTGCCGCTCGTCGCGTGTTTTGCCCGGCCAATCGCGCATCTTCCACTGACCAAAGCGATCCACGATCGGCTTTTCTTTCGGCAGGGGTTTGGGCTCTTCGGTCGTCAAAAATACGCGCTCGATGGTCAAGTTGGCGGTGTATTCGGATGAAATCGGCTCAAGCGCCAGGGTGACCTTGCCGATGCGATCCTGCGGCAGCCGATTGCCGGGCATGGTGCCTTTCAGCTGCCGCGGCCGTCTTGCCATGAAAAAGGTTTGGCCGTCCAAATAGTCCAAAGGTACCACCAATCGAGTTTTGAGCTGCGGAAGAATGCCGATCTTGGCTGAAATCCGCGGCTTTTCCAGATTTTCGGCATCGTAAAAGTGCACCCAAAGAATGTCGCTATGGAGATCCTCATGGTACGCGTCGACGACCAAAAACCCGGCGTGATGCCACGGCACCTGCTCGACAGGAAGCTGAATAACCTCCTCATTTGAAGCAGGCGAGAAAGCGAGCGCTCGTCCTTTCACCTCCGCCGACTGTGGCAAGTTGGACAAACGGGCCAAATCAAAAGTGTAGAGCGCCGACCCCTCATTAGAGTCGAGGCAACTGTGAAAGAGGGTAACGACTATGGAAAAAAGCATTAAAATTCTTTTCATGGCAATTCACCAATAATAAAGTTGTAAAAGCTGCAGGATTACAATCGACCAATACTGTTTTTCAGCAGCATTTTATGAATATTTTCGCGATAATAAAACTTTTTTCTGCTGCAAACGGCTAATCCTTGAAGTATCGGTCAAAAACAAAGCGCCCATAAAAATGAATCATGTATACTCATAATTCCACACAAGATTACTGATTTCGGATTATATTCTCCACAATGTTGATGAAATCAGCAAAAAAGATAAAAGACTTACGAAAACTATTTCGTACGTTTCATGTTTCTCGAATCTTTGAAACTTTTACTTGACTTTTTTTGCCGCTAATTTTATTTTGCATTTGTATAATGAATGTGAACAAATGACTGCTGATTGCATTTTTAATTAATCAGCTTTTTTTAATAAGAATTGCGTGAACGATAACGCATAAGTAGATGGCCACCCTAAAAGAAATTGCTGAGATGGCTAACGTTTCACTCGGGACGGTGGATCGAGTGATTCACAATCGGGGTAGAGTTGCAGCGGAAACCGCCGCGAGGGTGCGCCGCATCGTCGAGCAGGTAAATTACCGACCGAATATACTGGCCCGCAGTCTTTCTTCTGCAAAGACTTTTCACTTCGGCATTCTTGTACCTTTTCCCGAACAGGACGGTAACTATTGGTATTTGCCTCGGCAGGGTATCGATCGAGCTGCCGAAGAGCTGCAGGTCTATAAAGTTGAAATCGAGTATTTCCCTTACGATAAATACGATGAAAACTCTTTTGCAGCAGCGGCCCAGCAGGTGCTCAAGAATATTCATCAGATCGACGGCTTGCTGATAGCCCCTGTACTTTCAAAAGCCGCAGAAAAATTCATAACTCAGCTCCCCAAACGCCTCGCTTATATCTTTCTTGACTCCTATATACCCAAATCCCACTGTCTCAGCTATATCGGAGAAGACTCCTTTCAGAGCGGCCTTCTGGCGGCCAAATTAATGTCCTTGTTGACCCATGACGGAAAAAGCGCCGTAATTAAAGCCATTCCGTTCAATTATCATATCGAAGATCGTGTGCGCGGCTATCTGAGCTATTTCGAATCGCGGCCGTCAGCCGAGGTGTTAGTGTTCGAAGCCAGTTCTCAAGATTCCTGTTCTTTTCAAAATGCTGCAGCGCAGATATTAGAGCATCATCCGGAAATCAAAGGCATTTTTTGCAGCAATGCTTGTTCTTTTCAAGTCGCCAAGGCGGTTTATGCAAGCCGTCGGCGCATCTCCTTGGTAGGTTATGACCTGGTCAAAGAGAATATCGAGTGGCTCGAAAAGGGCGTCATCGATTTTCTCATCAGCCAGAGATCCGAAATTCAGGGTTACAATGCCTTGTACCGGCTCTACCGGGCTGTGGCGTTGAAGGAAAAGATCGAACCGGCGCTGTATGTGCCTTTAGACATCGTGACAAAGGAAAATCTGCGATACTATCAAAATTAAGCTTTTGATCTTGTCGGCGCAGCAAGCGAGCGCCGTTAAAGACAGATTTGCGTCGAACTAATTCTTATAGCACATAATGAAAGGTTCAATCGTTAGATGGTACGATCAATTTGACGGCGGCGCCTTCATCAATTGGGCTCAGGCAATATGCCGAAGAATTGATTCAGGTTGTAAAATGTTTGCGATGAAAAAGCAAACAGGGATTATTAACGCATAGAAAGGAGAAAGGGTATGAAGCAGGCAGTTTTGGTTTTTTGCGCATTGCTTGTCGTTGCGCTTCCGCTTTTTTCTCAGAATGTGACGAAAGTGGGGACGACGGCGGCGGGATTTTTGAACATTGATGTGGGAGCGCGTGCGATCGGTATGGGGGGAGCCTATGTTGCGGTGAGCGACGATGCGATGTCGATGTACTGGAATGCGGCGGGGATCTCGCGGATCAACGGGAGTCAGGCGGTGTTTACGCACAATCGGTGGTTGGCGGACATTGCGTTTAATTATGCCGGGTTTGCGATGAATTTGGGGAATTTGGGTGCGATAGGGTTGAATGCGCAGTTTATGACGATGGACAAGATGGAGCGGACGACGATCATGGAGCCTGACGGGACGGGTGAGTTGTTCAGTGCGGGGAGTTACGCGTTTGGTTTGGCGTATGGTCGGAATTTGACGGATCGGTTTTCGATTGGGTTTAATTTCAAGTATTTGCGTGAGGAGATCTATCATTCGAGTGCGTCGGGGATAGCGTTTGACATTGGGACGTTGTTCGACACGCAGTATCAGGGTTTGAAGATAGGGATGAGCATATCGAATTACGGGACGAAGATGCGGATGGAGGGGCGTGACATGTTGATACAGACGGACATAGATCCGTCGATATCTGGGAACAACTATAATATTAATGCGAATTTGGCGACGGACGCGTTTGATTTGCCGTTGATGTTTCGGGTGGGGGTATCGATGGATGTGTTGAAGGGGTTGGGGAACAGCAATTTGATATTGGCGGTGGACGCGCTGCATCCGAACGATGATGTGGAGTATGTGAATGTGGGAGCGGAGTACACGTACGGGAAGATGTTCAGTTTGCGTGGGGGCTACAAGACGTTGTTTGCGCGGGATTCGGAGCAGGGTTTATGTTTTGGAGCCGGGATCAATTATTCGTTGGGGGGTATGCGGTTGATGTTGGACTATGCGTATCAGGATTTCGGCGTGCTCAAGGAGATTCAGATGTTCACCGTCGCCTTGGGATTCTGAAAAACATGAAATCCATGCCTTAACGATACCGCATTGCGAAAGGAAAGGAAGAACCCTATGAATAAAACACCAAGAATCCTTCTGATTCTGGGCATTTTGGCAATCCTTCTCGCGCCGTTTGTGAGCTATGCCGGTACGACCGGAAAAATTGCCGGCCGCGTTTACGACGCCGAATCGAAGGAGCCGTTGCCCGGAGCAAATGTAATTGTCGAAGGCTCCACGATGGGCGCCGCCAGTGACCTTAACGGCAACTATAACATCCTCAACCTTCCTCCGGGACGCTATACTCTGACGGTCAGCATGATGGGTTACAAAAAAGTACGCGTCTCCGACGTGCTGGTCAAGATCGACATGACGACGACGCAGGATTTCGCTCTGCAGCAGGAAGTCATTGCCGGCGAAGAAGTAAGCATCGTTGCCGAACGGCCCTTGGTCCGCATGGACATGACCTCATCGCTTTCTTCCGTGGGTTCGGAGGAAATTGCCAAGCTGCCGGTGCAGAGCGTACGCGACGTTTTAGAGCTGCAGGCAGGCATCGTGCGGTCCGGCAATACGCTGCATATCCGCGGCGGCCGTGGCGGCGAAGTGGCTTATTGGGTCGACGGCGTTGCAACGACGGATGTGTTCTCCGGCAGCATGGGCGTTACGGTCGAGAACTCGGCCATCGAAGAACTGCAGGTGGTCAGCGGTACCTTCAATGCCGAATACGGCCAGGCAATGTCGGGCATCATCAACATCATCACCAAAGAGGGACAGAGCCACTACTCCGGTATGCTGCGCGGTTATGTCGGTGATTATGTCAGCGGCGCCAATGAATTCGCCATACTGGAAAGGATCGATACTTTTACTGATCCGCAAACCGGTGCCGTGGTACAAAAAGCCAAGAGTGAAAATCCTCTGAAATATTTCAACCCCACTTATAACGGCGAGTTCAGCCTTAGTGGTCCGATTCCCGGCACCAAGGATAAATTGACTTTCTTTACCAACGGACGTTATAATTCCTGGACGGGTTATCTCTACGGCCGTCGCTGGTTCACACCTCAAGGTAACCCCGGCGACAGCAGTTTGGTGCCGATGAGCGCCGGTAAGCGCGGCTCGTTGCAGGGTAAACTTTCATGGAAAATATCCAACTCGATAAAGGCGAGCTATAACGTCTTTTGGAATGCTTGGAAAAATCCAAGAAGCTTTTCCAAAGATTGGAAATATGTACCGGACAGCCGCGCACAGCAGTTCGGCGAAGGCTGGACGCAGATCCTTAACTTCAACCATGTGCTTTCACAAAAGACGTTTTACGAAGTCAAACTAAACCGGTTTTATAACGAATATCAATCTTATCTTTACAAAGACCCGACGGCAATGCCTAAATATCTGGTTTCGGTTCCTGAAGACACGGCCAATGATATCGCCGCTCAGGTCTTTGATCCGAACACGCCGGAAGGAGCTGCCTTTCTGGAACAGCTCCGCGCTCTGCGGGTCAAATTTTTCTACATTATCGACCCGAACGGCCCTGCAGGTTATGTGCATCCGGATTCGGCGTCGGCGCCGACCACTTACAGCTTTAATAACGTCGGCACGGACTTGAACCGCTACTGGCGCAGCACCGCCTATACGGTCGGCAAATTCGATCTCACCAGTCAAATCAATAACATTCATCAAGTAAAGGGCGGATTCGAGTTCCGCAGCCATGAACTCAAATTGGATTCTTATACGCTGCGTGCTAAAATCGATCCGAACAGCGGCTCGCAGATTGTGCCGTTCCAGCCTTATGTCCCGGAGCCGTGGAGCGCCTATCGCGAGAAATATACGCGCACACCGAAAGAGTTTTCGGCTTACCTGCAGGACAAGCTTGAGCTGAAAGAAATCATTATCAATGCCGGTCTACGGTTCGATTATTTTGATCCCAATCATGTCAAGATTGCCGATCCGTCTGATCCGAGCATTTACACGCCGCTCAAGCCTGAGCACAAGTGGAAGAATCCAACTGCCCCCAAAGAGGAGCGCATCGAATACACGCCGGATGAACGCCGCGCCTTTATGCATAAGAGGGTCGATCCCAAAATGCAGCTGAGTCCGCGTTTGGGCATCGCTTATCCGATTACCGATAAAGGCGTTATCCATTTCTCGTACGGTCACTTTTTCCAGATTCCCGAGTTTCAGTATCTTTACTCCAATCCGGATTTCAAGATCACCGAAGGTGGCGGTTATTTTCTGATGGGCAATGCCGATCTCAATCCGCAGCGGACGGTGATGTACGAAATCGGGCTGCAGCAACTGCTTACCACCGACATCGGCATAGACGTCACTTTGTTCTATCGTGACGTGCGCGACTGGGTAGGCACCAGCCCGCTCATTCAAACGCCGATGCCGAGCATTCAGTATGCCCAGTATGAAAATAAGGACTATGCCAATGTTCGCGGCGTAACGCTCAAATTTGAAAAACGGTACAGCCACGGCTTCTCTGCTCGAGTGGATTATTCTTTCCAGATTGCCGAGGGAACCTACTCAAACCCGACGGATGCCTTTAATGCCATCCAGGCGAAGGAAGAGCCGCGTTTGAATTTGATTCCTTTGAATTGGGACCAGAATCATACGTTGAACGGCTCACTGATTTGGGATTACCGCGGCTACACGTTTTCCCTCATCGGGCGTTATTGGACCGGCAGACCCTACACACCTAGCTTCCCGGTCGGTTCTGTTGTAGGCGGAGCGGCGTTGATCGGTCTCAAGGAGAACAGCGAACGCCTGCCGAATCAAAAGAGCGTGGATTTGTACATCAATCGAAAATTCATGATGAGCGGCCGCCTCGGCTTGAATGTCTTTTTGAACATTTATAACCTGTTCGACATCCGTGACGAAGTGGCGGTATACAGCGACACCGGTTCGGCGGACTATACGACGACCGTCCGCCCGTGGGCGATTACTTATAATCCGCGGCGCGTCGGTACTGTCGATGATTATGTCAAGCAGCCGGGCTGGTATACGGCGCCGCGCGAAATTCAACTAGGATTCTCCCTGGAGTTCTAAGGAAGGAGAAGGAAAATGAACAAACTTTTTGGAGTTCTTTTATATCTCGTCGTCACGGCTCTTTTATCAGCTTCGGCATGGGCGCAAATGCAGGGACTGCACGGCGACTTTGCTTATCATAAAAACGGTGTCCATGCCGGAAACCAATTTCGTACGACGATCTATAACGACGGTACCTTCGGCAGCAAGGAAACAGGCGACTATTCCGGCGAATGGCCGATCAACTCGGGTCATATTTACATGATCGACGGTAACGTTTTCGTCGGTGCCGAGGTTATCGATGCGGCCGGCGATGTAAAACATATCGTCAGCACCGTGACCAGCGCCGGAAAAGGCCAGCCGGGACAGTGGTCATCGGGCGACACCGGACCGAACGGAGAGTGGTGGACTTTTCTACCTCTGCCGAAATTCGCCAATGAAGATACCAACAAGCTGGCGATGAGCAAATGGAAATGGTCCTGGCCGCCGTATTGGCCGGATAAAATTGACGATCCGGTAGATCCGGGTTGGCCGGGAAAGTGGAACGGTTATTTCGGCAAAGATATTTTCAATGCCGACGAGGAAGCGTTTTTTGTATCCGACGATTACCAGAATAGAGAGTTTAATTTCTATCCGGACAAAAACGACAGCTCGCGCCGAGGGCTCGGCATCAGAATGTGGGTACGTACATTCCAATGGTCGAATGCGCTGGTTGAAGACGGTATGTTCGCGCTCTTTGACCTGGAAAACATCGGCACCTATGAGCACGACAAGGTGGCGTTCGGCTACAAGTTCGGCAACAATATGGGCGATACCATGACCAGCGGCGACGGCGGCGACGACATGGGCGCCTTTAATCAAGCGCTCAATGTCGCCTACTTGTACGACTATGACGACATCGGCGGCGGCGGCTGGACGCCGGTCGGTTATTTCGGCGGCGCCTTCCTGGAAAGCCCCGGCAACCCGTATGACGGAATCGACAACGACGGCGACGGCGGCAACTTTCCTGGACCTGTCATTGATGAGAGTTTTTTTGCCCCGAAAACTTTGGCCGTCGGCGATGACATTGTGCTGATCGATTACAAGACCTTTGAACGTACTCTGACAAAGATGCCGAATGACACGGTTAGAGTACATTATCAGGATCTGGTTTTCAAGTTCTGGCCCGGAAAAACGGTTGCCGAAGTGCCGAACAACCTTGTCGACGACAACCTCAACGGCATTATCGATGAGACAAACGGCTCTACCCTCGGCACGCCGCCGAATCAGGTTACCCGTTATCTTTTTATGGGCTTGAAATACATTAACTATTTTACCGGCGAAGGAAAAGATAATCCCCTTTTGGATGAACGTCGCGATGATTTTATCGATAACGACGGCGACTGGAACGTGCTTACCGATGATGTCGGTATGGACGGAGTGCCTTACACCGGCGACCCGGGCGAAGGCGACGGTGTCCCGACATCCGGAGCCTTTACCGAATTCCCGGGCGAACCTCACATTGATAAAGTCGATATCGACGAAACCGACATGCTCGGTCTGACCAGTTTCAAGCTTTATGAGTGGCCGGATATGCCGCACTATGAAGATGAACTGGTCTGGAAGAACATTACTCCGGGCTATTTCGACAATCTGCTTGAAAATTTGAACATCGAGCTGCTCTACGGTTCCGGCTATTTCCCGATGCCGCCGCTGCGCATCGAACGCTTCTCCATGGGCATCTTTTGCGGTATCAGCCTGGATGACTTTTTGGTCAATACTTACTGGTTTACAAAGGCCTATAATGAAAACTATAATTTCTCCAAGGCGCCGCTGGTGCCCAACGTGCGCGCCGTGGTCGGCGACAAACGTGTGACGCTCATCTGGGATGACATTGCAGAAAGCTCGGTCGATCCGATCGCCGGCAGAGACTTTGAAGGTTATCGTATCTATCGCTCTACCGACCCAGGCTGGAATGATATGACGCCCATCACCGACGGCTACGGCTCAAAGACATTCCTCAAGCCTATTGCTCAATTCGATTTGGTTAATGAGCACAAAGGCTATGCGCCCATCTCGATTAAGGGAATCCGCTTCTATTTGGGCGACAATACGGGTTTGGTGCACACTTGGACGGATACGACCGTCCGCAACGGACAAAAGTATTATTATGCCGTGACTTCCTACGACCACGGTATGCCGGAGGCTGGTATAGCACCTTCCGAATGCTCCAAGTTTATCTCGATCTCAACCAGCGGCGAGATCGACAAAGGTGCCAACGTCGTCATCGTTCGGCCCGAGGCGCCGGTTGCAGGCTTTTTGGATGCAGAGTTGAAAGATTTTACGGCTGTTGAAGGCGGTCTGGCCACCGGCAAGATAGGCTATCAAATTGTCGATCCTGCAGCCATTAAACCGAACGGCCAGTATCAAATTGTCTTCGAAGACACAGTCATTAAAACCGCCAACAACACCTTTGCGCAGGCGACAAAGAACTTTTCCTTGATCGACAAACTCACCGGTAAGCGGCTTATCGATCGCAGCACCGAGTTGACACCCGGGGCGGAACTGCCCATGACCGACGGCTTCCGCCTCAAGCTTTTCAATGAAGCTGAAACGGTAGTGCCGCCGAGCGGAGTAAGAGCAAGTTCGCTGGCTATGTATGCACCGGTTGTCTCTGTTTTTCGTTATAGCCGGCTTGTCGGTACTGCAGTTGCAAATGACTATATCATTGAATTCGGCGAGGTGGGCATCGATACCTCGCAGTCTTTTGTTGTATCGGCGACGCGAACGCTGCCTAGAATACCGGTCAACTTTACGGTCAAATATCCCAATACGGGTAAAAAAGTACCGTTCGCCTTTTGGGAAAATGATGCCCTGAAAGGCGAAGAGGGCATGATGACCGCCTTTACTGACAAAACGCGGTCCGATCAAATTATCTTCTTGGAAAAAGTCGGCGAAGAGATAGTTCCCTCATGGAGCCTGACGTTCGATTCGGCGACTCGCGACAGTCTGCATCGCAACCCATTGCCCGGCGAAACCATCACGATCAAAACGCTGAAGCCGTTCCTGGCAAGGGATGTTTATGAATTCACGACCGTCGAACAGAGAATCGATCCGGAATTAGCAAAAGCGCAGATGGATCGAATCAAAGTAGTGCCCAATCCGTACATCGTCAGCAATTCATGGGAGCCTATCAATCCCTATGCGAACGGTCGCGGTCCGCGCGAACTGCATTTCATCCATCTGCCGAAGAAATGCACGATCCGCATATTCAACGTGCGCGGGCAGCTGGTGCGCGAGCTGGAGCATGAGTCCGATTCGATCAACAACGGCACCTTGATCTGGGATATGCAGACTAAAGATCGACTTGACATCTCCTACGGCGTCTATATCTACCATGTGGATGCCGGCGAGTTGGGAGAGAAAATCGGCAAGTTCGCAGTCATCAAATAAATAATGCCTTCAGTATTTTCAAGCCTCGAGGCGCAACGCCTCGAGGCTTTTTTTTCGGAACGAGACGATAGCAAACGTCATGCATAGGGAAGCAGATGGACAGACAGGATGGAAGCGACATGACGGCATTTGACGAAATATGGGTCAGCGGCAGGTCGGGGCTCAAGTTGCTCGACTGCACTATACGCGACGGCGGCCTGATGAATAATCACCGTTTCAGTGAAGATACCGTAAAAGCGGTCTTTAATGCATGTGCAGCCTCCGGCATCGATATTATTGAAATCGGCTATAGGGCTTCTAAGAAAATCTTTTATCCGAACGATTACGGCAAATGGAAATACTGCAGCGAAGAAGATGTTCGACGAATTGTGGGAGAAGGCGAATACGAAATCAAGCTTGCGGTGATGACCGATGCCGAACGAACCGATTATCATGAGGATATTCCTCCAAAGGAAAAAAGCATCTTTGAGGTCATTCGCGTTTCCACTTATGTTCACCAGCTTCCTGAAGCCGTCGACATGATTCACGACGCGCATCAAAAAGGCTATTTTACCACCGCCAATATCATGGCGGTTTCAAAGGTTACCGAAGCTGAACTTGACCGCGCGCTGGAAATGCTCGTGCAGACGGAAGCGCAGGTATTTTATCTTGTAGATAGTTATGGAGCGCTCTATCCCCATCAAGTGCGCTATTTGATCGAAAAATACGCAAAATATGCCAGACCGGAAGGCAAGTTAATCGGCATGCACGCCCATAATAATCAAGAGTTGGCTTTTGCAAATACCTTGGAAGCCATTCTTACAGGAGCGGATATTGTCGACGGGACACTGGCAGGATTAGGAAGAGGAGCGGGCAACTGTCGCTTGGAATCGTTGGTCAGTTATCTGCGCAATCCGCGTTACCAATTGGCCCCGTTGCTGGATTGCGTCGCAAAGTTCATAGAACCCTTACGCAAGGACCTTAAATGGGGATTCGATGTTCCGTATCTTTTAACCGGGGTTATGAACCGCCACCCTTCTGCAGCCATAAATTTTAACAATTCTCGTGATCGAGGAGATTATCTAAAGTTTTACAACTTGTTGTTGGAATCAGAATAAAGAGCTCGGGAGAAACCCGAGCTCTTTATTAGGGCTTATTGACTACCAAACCGGTCGGCGGCGCCGGCGGAATGGTGTCCAGAATGGTGCCGATGTGCAAAACCCATTCGCCTGTAAAGGGAGGCGTCAGCGTAACCGAACCGCCGCCGGTCACTTTTGTGATCGAAGAATGTTCGTTCGTTTTGGGGTTCATCCATTGCACGTCCAAAGTCCCTTTTACAGCAGACAAATTGATGGTCACGGGGCCACCGTTACGGGAGTAGACGACATATTCATTGCCGGGATCGGCCAAGCAATAGCCGTTATTGACCAGTGCATCGTTTGGGGACATTTTCCACCACTGCGTTTTTTCCATAAACGCCATGGCCCACATCAGTTCCAATTGCTGCTGCATGTTGGCTTCCGGATCCCAGCCGCCTTTGTCCGGCGCATACGTGTGATAGAATCCTGCTGTGAAGAAACCGCCGGCAGTAAAGATTTCCCACGCGCCGCGGCGGCAGTCTTCATTATCGTGGTAATCGGCATAGGCATATTCGCCGTTGACCACCGGTTTAGCGGCTTTTGATCGGTCATTCAGGATGTTCTGATGAAAAGCAATCGGCCATTGCTGCATGGAACATCCGAACCATTTTTCCCATACAAATTCACTGCTGCTTTTGCTGCCGCCGGGATGCAGCGTGATAATGTGCTTATAGGGATCACTGCTGTAAACCGTGTTGCCGTAACTGATAAACTGTGACCTTGTCCGACCACCTTCCTCAATCGCTTCAGTGTATTCGCCTGAAATACACCAAATAACGTTGTATGCAGCCCAACGTGACACCAAATACTTGATATAACGTATAAATTGATCGTCTGAAAATTTGACCAATTCCTGCGCCCAGGTAAAAAAGATGACCGGCACGATGCCCTTTGCATTTGCGTATTCAATACGCCGGTCGATCCATTGAAAATAGGCGGGGTTCAGTTTATCGTAATTTTTTCCGGTCGACAGCAACTCAAAGGCTGTCCCGCCCTCGTTTGCCCAAAAAGCATCGCCGTTAATGTAACTGACGACAATGGATTGAACAGCGTTGTAGCCTTGTGATGCACGAAGGTCGATGTAAAACTTGTACCTTCCTTCGAATGGAAATACCTGCGTAAATGCACGCCAACAGGTTTCGCCTTTCCATAGCCATGGTGTACCGTCATCCCACATAAAAGTATATGGATATTGAGGATTTTGTCGGATAAATCCCTTGTTTTTCGATTCAACGACCGTAAAGCTGCCCGTTTTCGTAAATTGCGGGATCGACCCTGAAATGCTGTAAGTCCATTGTCCCGCTTCCGTCGGGGCCATACGCACTTTCCAAATATCGCCGCCGTTCCAAAAGCCGTCGATTTCTATGGTTTTGGTCGGACCTTTAAACACACCTCTAAGGCGATAACCCGTATATTTATTTCCTCCCAATCCTTTTACGATAATGGGAACTTCGAAAACGCCGTATTTCTCAACAACCTGATTATCCAGCGGCGCGGTTGTAAAGGAAGCGGTAAAGGGAGTACTCAATGGGTTTCCGGTATAGTCTTTGATCTCTCTGCCGACTGTTATTGTATACATTGTTTCCGGTTTGAGTAATTCGCTGAGTTCAAAAAAAACCGTGTTTCCAGAAGACTTTAATGTGCCGGAAATAGGAGGTACAATGCGTATTCCGTTCGCAAGAGTGCTTAGATCAATAGCTTCGTTAAAGGTTACCGAAATGTAGCTGTCCAAAGGTACGTTCGAGTTCCCCGCCGGAGGTGTTACTCCGACCACGGATGGGGGGGTGGTGTCGACATTACGATAGAATTTGAAATTTAAATAAGTAATGCCGACAGGCGCCTGCATTTTAAAAATTCCTTTGCATCCAAGTCCAGACCCGATTCGCATGCTGTGATTGGGGGGCGCATAGGGGCACCCAAACGACGTAAAGTCCGCATGCGCATAAAGTTGATTATCGATATAATAGTACATATGCCCCTGTCCCCATTCCAATTTCACATGAAATACTTTGTCTTTTTGCCAGGGCACTTTGCCATATTCAATTTCAAAGGCATGCGGGTCATCTTCATAGCCTCCCCACAAAGCGGCAATATTGGCGCGAAAACGTCCGCATTGCCACTTCCATTGATCACCGACGACATACCCGAAAATATGCAGTACAACTTTCCAAGGGTTATGCCATTGGCGAATCCCGTTGGGATATTGACCATACCAAACGTTATTATCATCGCGATCCCACATTGTAAAAAGTGAATAATGCATATTTTCATCACCGTTTGGATCAACATTGGGAAAGACAGAGTTGCTCGCCCAGATACCTTTAACCTGGAACTCGATCCTCCCGTATGAACAAGTTGGGATATCGTATTGAATATAGTCATTTACAGTGAGTGTCTTCCAGCCTTCGGAAGTCCATGTTCCGCCGTTCACTTTACCCACCGTTTTTTTGGTGGAAAAATCTTCCGAAATTTCAAGCACTTCTTCCGCCTTTCCCGCCAAGCTTATGAACAGCCAAGCATAGATGATAAATGCCGTGTTGAACCGCCAATGGGTAAACATTGCTTGGTACTCCTTATTGTTAAGTTTTACCGTCCTAATCTTTACAATTACTTTGCCAAATAGTGTAGACAAAGTGACACAGCGGGAAAAGATGATGATAATGGCATGAAAATAAAAAATATAAACCTATGTTAATTGTCTTGTTTTATTTCGATTTTGGGCTTAAAATGACCAGGCTTCAAGACTATTGAAGTATGAAGTTGTCCTCTTGATGCCACATTTGTTCGAAGAATAAGAGATTAGAGAGATGAAATAATTGTTTTATGGTGATCGGTCGGAGGGTGAACGGATGCTTTTAGCAACACATTAGCTCAAAGGCTGATTCAATCATGAAAAAATATGTTGCCTCGAGCGATCAATTGAGAGGTCGGATTTACAATTGGAAATGTTCTCAATGCTTTGTATTTTATAAGGTACTTTAATTTTCTGCCTAAATTACGAAAACGATGGGCAGACAAGACAACCGGAGTTCATGGATGCCGACCCCTGTAGGGCACCTGTTGGCGGGTGAAATCATTCGCCATACGTCTCGAATAGTAATAACGCGGCGGCATCGATTGATGGGTGTTGCCGTGCTTTTCTTTTCGCTATTGCCCGATATAGACTTTTTTTTCGGAATACCGATCGGCGACATCAATCGATATCATCATCTTTTTACGCACAGCCTGTTGTTTGTTATTTTGGCCGGAACTGTAGGCGGACTTTTGCTTGGCTCATCACCGAAAGAGCGATTTTTATTTTCTGCGCTTTTCGCTCTTGTCGGTACAAGTCATTTGCTTTTGGACTGCCTGGCCGTCGATCGGCGGCCGCCTCTCGGTTGTCCGCTTTTATGGCCCGTCCGGAATCGCTTTTTTATTTCGCCTGTTTTGCTGTTTTCCGACGTTTCACGGCCTTCGGAACCGAGCCGATTTCTCGTCGGTCTATTCAACAGTCATAATTTGCGAACCGTTTTACTCGAGATCGCTTTATTGGCGCCGCCTTGCCTTGCAAGTTGGATGTTTGTGAGGAGCCGAATTGCCAAGAAATAATCGACCTTATCTATCCGTCGTCATACCGTTTTATAATGAAGCGGAAAATATTGAACGTCTGTGGGAAATTCTCTATGCTTCGCTTCTCGAACTGCAAAAGCCGTTCGAGATCATCTTTGTCGATGACGGCAGTTGCGACGGAACGCGCGAGATCATGCGGCGGCTGGCGGCCCAATATCCTCAATTGCGCGTGATTTTATTTCGCGCCAATTTCGGACAGTCTGCCGCCATGGCGGCAGGTTTTGAAGCCTCCCGCGGCAAAGTGGTCGTGGCTATGGACGGTGATCTACAGAATGATCCCCGCGATATCCGTCGGGTCGTAGCCAAGATCGAGGAAGGATACGATGTGGTCAGCGGTTGGCGCAAAAATCGCCAGGACAAATTCCTTTCGCGCAAGATTCCGTCTATGATCGCCAATCGCATCATTTGTCGCGTGACGCATGTCGAGCTTCACGACACCGGCTGCTCATTGAAAGCATTTCGCGGCGACCTGCTGCGCAGAATTGCCCTCTATGGAGAGCTGCATCGCTTTATTCCGGCTCTTCTTCGTATGGAAGGCGCTAAAATCACCGAGCTCCCTGTTCAGCACCATGCCAGACTGTACGGAAAATCAAAATACAACATTTCCCGAACGTTCCGAGTCATCATGGATTTAACGACGATCCATCTGCTCATGAAGCATCTTCACAATCCGTTGGCCTTTTTTACGCCTTTTGCGCTGGCTGCCGGAATCGGCGGGCTGTTCAGTTTGGGTACGGCTGTTGCCGAATTGTTCCGGCCTCAACTCAACATTGATGTTCTCAATCTGTCGATCATTCTGACGATTCTTTTGTGGTCTGCTTCTTTTATGTTCTCAAGTCTCGGACTGGTGGCTAAATTGATTGTGGCCGGCGGTGAGAGAAGATCGTTCAGCATCGACCCTCATGAAGAAATGAGAAACATGGACTCGCTGTGAACCTAAAGCACCCAAAGGATATGGCAAAAACAGCTAAAATCAAGATTTCGGTCATCATTGCCGTACAAAATCAGCAGGAATTTCTGCCTTCTTTGACGGCGGACCTTTTGCAGACCTTATCTGCTGTCGAATCGTTTGAAATTATTTTTGTGGATGACGGCAGCACCGACAACTCTTGGCAAGTACTCCAACAGATTGCCGAACAGCACCGTAATGTTCGCGCGATCAAGCTGCGGACAGCCTTCGGCGAGTCTTCGGCGCTGGAGGCGGCCATGGAAACTGCCGCAGGAGAAGAAATCATCTATCTGACATCGAGAGTCCGAGCTCGGGCGCAGGATTTGGTGAAATTTATTGACAGGCTGAAGGAAGGGACGGATGTGGTCGTCGGTCGGCGGCTGCCCAGGCGGGATTCGATTATCAATCGCCTAGTATCACGACTCTTTAATTGGGTGACAAACCGTCTGACCGGCATCAATCTGCACGACATTAACAGCGGCGTGTTGGCCGTGCGCAGAGAGGTTCTAGAATGCGTGCCTTTTTACGGCGCCCTCAACACGTTTCTTCCCGTATTGGCGTTTCGTCAAGGTTATCGCATTACCGAAGAAACCATCGAGCAACTGCCGGGTCGATTCGCGGTTTCTTTGCGGCCCAAGGATTATGTGCGCCGTTTTCTCGATCTTATCAGCGTTCTCTTTCTCAGCAAATACTCTAAGAAACCGCTGCACTTTTTGGGTTTTCCCGGTATGATTCTGACGACTGTCGGCGCGGTGATCGATATCTATCTCTTTTTCTATCGGCTCTTTGGATTCGGAGGCATTGCCGGAAGACCAATGCTCCTCCTGGGAACCGTGCTTTTGGTTATCGGCCTGCAGATGATTGCCATCGGCTTGTTGGGTGAAATGATCATCTTTACGCACGCCCGTCAGATTCGCGAATACAATATCGAGGAAATAATCAACTGACTGATTGAACGGATAACGCCTTGAAGCTCATTATTCAAATACCCTGCTATAACGAAGAAGAGACCCTGCCGATCACTCTGGCTGAACTGCCGCATAAGATCGACGGGATCGATCAAATCGAAATTTTGATCATCAACGACGGCAGCACTGATCGCACTGTGGAAATTGCCCGACGGCATGGCGTTCATCACATTGTCAATCTGAACAGAAATAAGGGATTGGCTTATGGTTTTATGGCCGGACTGGATGCGTGTCTGAAATTGGGCGCCGACATTATTGTCAATACGGACGCAGACAACCAATACAAGGGCGAAGACATAGCCAAGCTGGTGGCGCCGATTCTGGCCGGAAAGGCGGATATGGTCATCGGCGATCGGCAGACTTCGCAAATCGAACACTTTTCATGGTTCAAAAAGCTGCTGCAGCGCTGGGGCAGCTGGGTGGTGCGTCAGGTTTCCGGCACGGACGTGCCCGATGCGACGAGCGGCTTCCGTGCCCTTTCGCGAGAAGCGGCGCTGCGTATGAACGTCGTTTCGCAATTTACTTATACCCTGGAAACCATCATTCAAGCCGGCAAGAAAAGCATGGCGGTTGCGCATGTCCCGGTCCGTACAAACCCCAAATTGCGCGATTCGCGTCTGTTCCGCGGCAATTGGAGCTACGTTAAACGCTCGGTTGCAACGATCGCCCGCATTTATACGATGTACGAGCCCCTCAAGATGTTTTCCTATCTCGGCGGACTGATGTTCGGCATTGGTTTCCTCATCGGATTGCGTTTCCTTTATTTTTATTTCATGCACGGCGGGGCCGGACATATTCAATCCCTTATTCTTGCTGCGGTTTTGCTGATTGTGGGCTTTCAAATCATTGTCCTCGGCTTTATGGCGGACATTATTGGTTCCAACCGGCGGCTCATTGAGGATGCCCTTTATCGCTTAAAAAAACTTGAACTGTCGCGCGACGAGTCGAGGTGACGCACCCCATGAAAGTCTTGTATGTTGCGGGCCGGGAGGCGGAATACTCGCGCACTCGAATCGTGCGAAAAGCGCTTGAAAAACAGGGCATCGAGGTCATCGGCTGTTTTCCTCCCGATAAATCCTTTCGGCACTATCCTAAACTTGTTTTGAAAGCCGCACGGGAAGCCAAAACGTGTGACCTTGTGCTCGTCGGCTTTTATGGGCAAATTATTCTTCCAATTATTCGGCTGTTGACACGCAAGCCGATCCTTTTTGACATGTACATTGCCACCTATCACACGATGGTGGAAGATCGAGAGAAGGCCAGAGAAGGCACTTTCAAAGCTTGGCTGTACAAGTTGAGCGATGTAATTGCCTGCCGAATGGCGGATCGCATTGTTTTAGAAAGTCAGGACCATATCGACGAGTGCGTTCGACTTTTTCGCGCCCCTGCAGCCAAGTTTCGGCGTATTTTTCTGGCTGTCGACGATGAGGTCATCCATCCGCGTCCCGGCAAGAAAAAGGGAGACCACTTTCTCGTCCATTTTCACGGAGAGTTTGCTCCGTTCCACGGAGTGAGAACAATATTAGAAGCGGCTCGCCTGCTGCAAGATGAGAATATTCGCTTTCGAATCATTGGGCGCGGCATCACTTATGAGCGGGATCGCCGCTACGCTGAAGAATTGGAACTGACAAACGTTACGTTCATCGATCCTGTACCCTATGAAAAGTTGGCCGATTATATGGCGCAGGCCGACCTTTGTTTAGGCATTTTCGGAGAAAATCCCCGTACGCTGCGGGTAGTCACCAACAAGGTCATTGAATCCATTGCCATGGCCAAACCGCTTATCACCAGCCGCAATGCGCCGGTGCAGGAATTATTGACCCATCTTGAAAGCGCTTTTCTCATCGAGCGGGCTAATCCGCAGGCGTTGGCCGATGCCGTTCGCCGTCTCCGTGACAATGAATCTCTCCGAGTGCGCCTCGGTGAAGGCGGCTATCGAGTCTTTCAGAAACATTGCACGCTTGAGGTGCTGGGTCGACAGTTCAAAACCATTATCGAGGAAATGGTCAATAATGGAAAATGAGTTTTCGCAGTTGAGAAATAAGCCGGTTCTGATTACCGGCGGCTTGGGATTTATCGGCAGCAACCTGGCGCATCGCTTGGTGCAGGAAGGCGCTCGGGTAACGCTTTTTGACGCCTGCCTGGAACCATACGGATGGAACTGGACCAACATCGAAGAGATCCGACAGGATGTTCGGGTCATTGTCGGCGATGTGCGCGACTATGCGGCGCTTAAGGAGGCTGTCGAGGGTCAAGCGTATATCTTTCATCTGGCGGCGCAGGTGGGACGGGAGGTTTCAATGGCCGACCCGTTTCTGGACATCGACATTAACTGCAACGGCACCATCAATCTGTGCCGTATTCTTGCCGAGACCCGGAACTGTGCCAAGGTGGTCTATGCTGGCAGTCGAGGACAAATCGGCGAGCCCCGCTATGTGCCCGTTGATGAGGCACACCCGACGGAGCCGACCGATGTTTACGGCATCAACAAGCTGGCGGCGGAAAAGTATCTGCTGCTTTACGGCAAAATCTACGGTTTTCCGGTCGTTTCTTTGCGTTTGAATAATGTGTATGGCCCCCGCTGTCAAATGGTGCACGGCTATTACGGCATCCTCAATTGGTTCATCCGCAATGCCATGACCGGCTCCGACATCACCGTCTACGGCGACGGGCTGCAGACGCGCGATTATGTCTACATCGACGACGTGGTCGACGCTTTTGTGCGGGCGGCGGTTTCAAAGCATGCGAACGGCGAAATTTATTTTATCGGCTCCGGTGTGGAAACCGTTTTCCTGGACATGGTCAAAGAGGTGATTAGCGCCGTGGGCAGCGGACGATATGTACACGTTCCTTTTCCGCCGGAGCGGGAGAGCATCGACATCCGCCGGTTTGTCGTCTCGTACCGAAAATTTCAAGAAGCGACAGGCTGGCAGCCGGTAATTGATCTCAAGGAAGGTATCCGCCGCACGGTTGCTTTCTATCGCGAACGGCTGCCGAAATATCTGAACAAGCAGCGAGAGGCTCGGGCATGAGCCGATCCGTTCGGCCGCTGCGCGTCGGCTTTCTGCACAACGCTTTTCCGATATTGTCGCAGACCTTTGTGAACAAAGAGATGATCGGTTTGGAAAAGCATGGATTGCCGATCCGCATCTATTCGCTGCTGCGACCTTCTGAGAATGAGACCGACAAAAGCTTCCCTGTCGAGCGTGTCACCTATTTGCTTGACCGGCTGACAATTTGGAAACTTTTATTTTCTCACCTTCAGCTTGCAGCGATTGCTCCATTGCGATATTTTCAAACAGCACTATGGGCGCATCATCATCGAAACAAGAGGGTGAGTTTTTTCTCATTCCTACGCGCTATGATGCATCCGCAGCATGCGGAAAAGGCCGCACGACAGGATGTACGGCTTCATTTTGTTCTGGCCGCGCCGGTTGCTATAAAAATGCATAAAGACGGTATCACCTTTATCAATTCGCACTTTGCCGATGCCGCCTCCAGCTTTGCCATGCTCGCAGCCAAGCTGCTTGGACTCGATTACGGTGTTACAACCCACGCGTATGACATTTTTACGCCGCAGTTTTTATTGGCCGAAAAACTCGGCGGCGCCCGTTTTATTTTGACCTGCACAAAACATAATTGGGAAGCGCTACGCGAGCGCATGGGACCAGAGATTGCGAAAAAGTGCCGCGTCTTTTATCACGGCATCGACACGGGTCGATTTCAGAGAAACCAGCGTCCGTATAATGTCGTGCCGAAAATTCTTGCCCTCGGAAGGCTGACGCCGAAAAAGGGCTTCGATTTGCTCCTTGATGCGTGCCGCGTTTTGCGCGAACAGCAGGTTGAATTTCACTGTACGATCGTCGGCGACGGGCCTCAACGCCGATCGCTTGAGGATCAGATCGATCGATTGGGACTGAATGCCCAGGTTGCTTTGGTCGGAGCCGTGCAGCCGCCGCAAACGCGCGAGTTTTATGAAGAGGCGGATCTTTTTGTCCTGCCTTGTCGAATTACAAAGGAGGGCGACCGTGACGGAATCCCGAACGTCATTGCCGAGGCCATGGCGATGGAACTTCCGGTTGTCTCGACGAATATATCCGGTATTCCCGAACTGGTTGCGGATGGAGAAACCGGCTTGCTGGTGCCGCAAAATGATGTCGACGCACTTGCGGCGGCGGTGCTTCGTCTGCTAAAAAATAAGGATAAGAGGCTTAAATTCGGAGCAGCCGGACGTGAACGCGTCATTAAAATTTTTGATTCACCGTCGTGCTTGAATGAATTGTATCGGTTTTACATCAACGAACTGAGCCGATGAACATAATCCGATTGGTCGTAAATGCGGATGATTTCGGGCGGGCGCCGGAGGTCAATGCCGGCATCGAGCTCGCCTTTCGCGATGGTATTGTGACCAGCACGTCGATTATGACCAATTTCCCTGCTTTTGAGGAGGCCGTTGAACTTGCCGTTGAGCGGCGCATACCGGTCGGTCTGCATGTGAATTTGACGGAAGGCAAACCATTGTCCGATGCCTCGCTAATCCCCTCGCTGGTAGATGTCGAAGGCCTATTTCCAGGTAAAGTCGAATTTTTTATGCGGGTCAAGCGCAGGCAGATTTCCCCTGTCGAAGCGCGTCGCGAAATAGAAGCTCAATTGGCAAAGGCCGCGCAACGACTCAGCCTCGATCACCTCGACGGCCATCATCATGTTCATACGGTGCCGATGATTGCCGAGATTTGCCATGACCTGGCCGTTGCTGCCGGCATTCCGTTTATCCGCTATGTATCGCGTCCCAAGTATTTCTTTCCTCTGCATGCCGCCCTTCAACAATGGACGCAGCACGCCGTAATCGGCAAAGGTTTGAAGCCGCGGCTGCGTTGTGCCGACCATTTCTGGGGTTATGAGCTATGGTTGGCGGAAGACAAAGAAAGGGCGCTTGATCGAGTCATCGGCTCTCTCAGACCGGGGCTGAATGAGCTGATGTGTCATCCGGCCCTTCTCGGCGACGGACCTAGGACTGCTCGAGATCGACAGAGGGCAAACGAGCTTTATGCGTTGTGCGGCGAAAAAGTCAAAGAGAAAATTGTCCGTCGAGGGATCGTGCTGACAAACTTTGCCGAGGCGGCGGACAGATCAACATAAAGAGTGCATTTTCAATAATTCACTATGGGCAAATTTTGCCTTGATTCTCGCGATGCCCCTTGTTAACTTTCAGAACGGTTTGTTTTTATGCAGCAAAACAGTACTCAAAAGCCGATCGAAACGGCTGGATTCTTTAAGCGGTCGATAAAACGTGAAAAGTATCGGCCGTGCGCTCAGGATGTCGAATTCGTTTCTGATAACGTACAACGTATCTTTTACGCGTTTGGGATGCAATGCAATTGAATGGCTGAACTGAAAACTGGAAAAGGTATTGGACTGCCAAATGGAAAAGTTGTCATTATCGATTTTCTTTCCGGTGTACAACGATTGGGGGACGATCGGCAGCATGGTCGCGTTTGCCGTCATGACGGCCGAAAAAATCTCTAATGATTATGAAATTATTCTTGTGGATGACGGTAGTCGCGAGCAGACCAAGGAGGTCGTCCGCTTTTTAGCCGAACGGTTTCCGCAGGTGCGGGTGATCACGCACGAAAAGAACCGCGGTTACGGCGGCGCCTTAAAGAGCGGGATTGCAGCTGCGACGAAAGAATTCATCTTTTACACCGACGGAGATGCTCAATACGATGTCCGGGAACTGCTGCTCCTTGCTCGAGCCATGAACGATCAGGTCGATGTCGTAAACGGCTGGAAAATTAAACGCCATGATCCGTTTTACCGGGTTTGGCTGGGCAAGATGTATCAATATTCGGCCAAATGGTTGTTTCGCCTGCCGATTCGAGATGTCGACTGTGATTTTCGCCTCATGCGCAAATCAGCATTCGAAGGAATTCAGTTGGAATCCAACAGCGGGACCATTTGCGTAGAGATGATCTATAAACTCGCACGTAAGGGCGCCCGATTTGTCGAAGTACCGGTCACCCACTTTTTCCGCGTCAGCGGAAAATCGGAATTTTTCAACTTCAAGCGGTTGGTGCGCGTGGCAAGGGACTTGAGTTCGCTGTGGATTCGCTTGGTTCTTTTGGGGAGAGAAAACTGACATGCCGAGACGAGCGGCTTTGCCGGAAATATTTGCCGGAAAAAAAGTCATGATCACCGGCGGGTTGGGATTCATCGGCAGCAATCTGGCGCATCGATTGGTTGCCTACGGCGCCGAGGTATTGATTGTCGACTCTTTAATTCCCGATTATGGAGGCAACCTTTTCAATATTCATGGCATTGAGGACAAGGTGTGTGTCAATATTGCCGACGTGCGGGATCAGTACAGCATGAGATATCTGGTGCGCGGGCAGGATTACATCTTTAACCTTGCGGGTCAAGTGAGTCATATCGACAGCATGAACGATCCGTTTACCGATCTGGAGATCAACTGCCGCGCTCAGCTGTCGATCCTGGAAGCCTGCCGTCACAACAATCCGCACGTCAAGATCGTCTTTGCCGGTACCCGTCAGCAATACGGCAAACCCGACTATCTGCCGGTTGATGAAAAGCATCTGCAGCATCCGACCGACGTCAACGGCATCAACAAAATGGCGGGGGAGTGGTATCATATTCTGTACAATAATGTCTACGGCATTCGTGCTGCTTCTTTGCGCCTAACCAACACCTATGGCCCGCGTCAGTTGATTCGCCACGATCGCCAAGGGTTTATCAGTGTCTTTATCCGCAAGATTCTCGACAATGAAACCATCCTCATCTTCGGCGACGGCAAGCAAATCCGCGATTTTACTTATGTAGAAGATGTCGTTGATGCCTTTCTTTTAACAGCCGCTTACAGCGACTGCGACGGTCAGATTTTTAATCTGGGCGGCGATGAGCCGATGCGTCTCATCGATTTGGTCAAGCTGATGATCGAAATTGCCGGTCAGGGCAGTTATAAGCTGGTCCCTTTTCCGCCGGAGAAAAAGCGCATCGACATCGGTGACTATTACGGCGACTATCGTCGAATCTATGCCACTTTGGGATGGAAATACCGCGTAACCCTGCGTGAAGGGCTTGCCAAAACTTTTGAGTTTTATCGAAAATACGGAGAACATTACCGGTGACGGATATACAGAGACCTGAAATTCCTTTTGGGGATTTGAAACGGCATTACGAGCGGATCCGCCCGCAGATAGACCAGGCCGTTCAGCGCGTATTGGCAAGCGGCTGGTTCATTCTCGGCCGGGAGTTGGAAGCTTTCGAGCAAAGCTTTGCGCAGCATATCGGCAGCCGTTTCGCGGTCGGCGTAGGATCGGGGACCGAGGCGCTTCATCTGGCTCTGCTTGCCGCGGGTGTAAAACCAGGCGATGAGGTGATTACCGCGCCCAACACGGCGGTGCCGACCCTGTCGGCCATCAGCTTTGCCGGTGCAGTACCTCGGTTTGTCGACATCGATCCACAGACCTACTGTCTGGATGCCTTTAAACTCGAAGCTGCCATAACACCAAGGACCAAGGCGATTGTC